>NZ_JBPMMS010000012.1:0-85979 GCF_054025815.1 Desulfolithobacter sp.
GCGGCCACCGCGGCCAGGCCTCTTGCCTCGCTCCAGTCCTTCACCGGGATCTGGGATATGCCCACGGCCCGGATCCTGCCGGACTGGAGTGTCCGGGTCAAGTATGGCAAGGCCGAACCATACCGGTATTACGGTGTTGCGCTGGGTATCTTTGACCGGCTGGAGTTCCATGGTCAGTTTACGGAGATTTCCACTCTTCAGGGCTTTGCCGACTATGAGGCCTATGGGTATTACAAGGATCGTAATGCCGGGGCCCGGCTGGTGCTGGTCAAGGAAGATGCACTCTGGCCCCAGATAGCTGTCGGGGCCTATGATCCGGTTGGGACCTCTTTGTTTCCCTCCCGCTATATTGTCGCCTCGAAAATGTTCGGCAACCTGGACTTGACCCTTGGTCTTGGCCAGGGGTTGCTGGGTGGTGAGTCCCTGGACAACATTGCCCGGCAACGCCAGGGCGAAACGTTTGATACCACCTTTCTCCTTTCCAGTCCCCTTCGACCAACCAGCCTGTTTGGCGGTATCGAGTACCAGTATTCCCCGGATTTGACCCTGTCGGCAGAATATTCTTCCCTGAAATATGAAACCATGTTCGGCGCCCCGGAGGCGGCCCGCTGGCCCGTGAACCTGGGGCTGAAATACCGGTTGGGCAACCATGTGTATCTCCAGGGTGGGTTCATGCGCGGCCGGGAATGGAGCCTTGGTGTTTCTGGTGATTTTCCCTTGAATCCAGAGGGGCTTTTACCCTGGAAAAAGGAGGCGCCCTACCTGGCCACGGAAAAGAAACGGTGGCAGGCGTACGAGGCGGATAACCAGCGGCTGGCGGCGTTGGTCGCCAGGGAGCTGCGCAGTGACGGTTTTACCGGCGTGGAAACCGCGGTCCGGGACCATGCCATCTGGATAGAGTTCAACAACAGAAAATATCTCTCCCATGCCAAGGCCCTGGGCCGGGTTGCCCGGATAGTCGATGGTATTGCGCCGGAACGGATCACCACCGTGTACCTGAACCTGGTCTACATGGGCCAGGTACTCCAGTGCCTCCGGGCCAGCCGCCAGGAGTTGCGGGCCTTCCTGGATGGCCGGCTGGACAAGGAAGCCTTTCTCACCTTTGCCGACCTGTCGCTCTACAACCGTCGTCAACAGCAGGCCTTTTTCACCGGCGAGGAGGAGATCGGCAGCTATCGCGTCCCGGACAGCCTGTTTGACTACAGCGTCAACTTGAAGGTGCGAACCTTTCTGAACAACAAAGAGGGTTTTTTCAAGAACAAGGTATTCCTCCGGCCCAGGGCCTCGGTGAATCCCTGGAAGAATGGGACCTTGTACGGCGAACTGGAATTCACCCTGCTCAACGAGTTTGACGAAGTTTTGTTTGCTCCCCTTGAGCCCGAGCCCACCCGGACCGACGTGGTCCTTTATGAGCGCGAATCGCAGCCGCGCATTTCAGTGCTGGCCTTTGACCAGCATGCGTCTTTGCCGTTCAATGTACTGGGGCGATTTTCCGCTGGTCTTTTCGAGAGTGAATATGCCGGGTTCGGGGCCGAGGTCTTCCGGCTTTTCGATGATGGCCGGTTCGGGATCGGTTTTGAGAGCGAGGCGGTCTGGAAGCGGGATCCGGAAGATAATTTTAAACTGAGCGACACTATTACCAAGACCTATGATTCCCATTTTCTCAACTTGTATGGATTGCTCTGGCCGGAGCAGGGAATCGAGGCCGGGTTGAAGATAGGCAAATTTCTCGCTGGCGACATGGGCTTTCGCCTGGAACTGCGGCGCAGTTTTAAATACTTCACCATCGGCGCCTGGCTGACCAGGACAGATACCAGTGATTTTATAAATACAGATAACAGGGGTGCCAGTGAAAAGGGCGTGTTCATCCGCATACCTTTCTCCATCTTCAGTGATCGTGACCGGCGGGGAAATATCTATTACTCCTTCTCCACCTTTACGAGGGATCCCGGCCAGATGGTTCGCCAACCCAGCCGGTTGTATCCCATGGACCCCTACCAGTCGGTCGAGTACACCAGGGAGAGACTGGAGGATATGAGGAAGAATTGAGGAACAGCCGGGTCTTGGAGCAGTGAATGCACGCTGGCGCGGATTCATGGGGAAGTTGGGTTTCGTTCCTCAACCCAACCTACATGGGTTTTACCGGCGATCCGGGCCAGATGGTCCGCCAACCCGGCGGTTGTATCCCATGGCCCCCAATCAGGAAAAGCCTGGCATCGCTTTAAATTCGAAATTGTGTGAGCAATCGTAGGTTGGGTTGAGGAACGAAACCCAACGATATTTTTTTGATACCCCAGATCATGCAATATCGGCGGGCACGTACCAGGGGCGGAACTTATTTTTTTACCGTTGTTACCCACAAACGGCGAAGATTTTTATGTGAACCTGAAAATGTATCCTTGCTCCGTTTGATTTTCAGGGAGATAATGGAACATCATCCTTTTGTCATAGATGCCTTTGTGTTGTTGCCGGATCACCTGCATTGTATGTGGACCTTGCCGGATGATGATCAGGATTTTTCCAAACGGTGGAGGCTGATTAAGGGTTCATTCAGCAGGAGATGCGATTCTCGATTTAAAGGTGTGCTTACTGCATCACGAAAGCACAAACAGGAGCAGGCAATATGGCAGCGGCGTTTCTGGGAACATGTGATCCGGGATGAGAGAGATTTTACCCGACATGTCGAATACATTCATTATAATCCGGTAAAGCATGGGCTGGTGAAGATGCCCCGGGAATACCCTTATTCGAGTTTCCATCGTTATGTAGCCAATGGATTGTACGAATTGGAATGGGGGGCCTCAGGAGAATTGAAGTTCAATGATAGCGTTGGGATGGAATGACCCTTATTTTGTTGGGTTTCGTTCCTCAACCCAACCTACATGGGTTTTACCGGCGATCCGGGCCAGATGGTCCGCCAACCCGGCGGTTGTATCCCATGGCCCCCAATCAGGGAAAGCCTGGCATCGCTTTAATTTTGAAATTGTGTGAGCAATTGTAGGTTGGGTTGAGGGACGAAACCCAACGATATTCATCTGAAATCACCTCGGATTTAATGACTTCCAGCGTGATGTTCATGGTTCGTTGTGCAGGCCGTGGGAGGTTGCATGGGGGTTCTTCTTCAAGACATTGCTTCCAACAATACATGGAATTTATAAAAACCATCTCTATCTATCCTGTCCTTCTCGCTCTCCTTTTACTGGCAGGATGTGCCGGTTCCGAGTCCTGGCAGAAGCCGGGGGGAACACAGGCGTCTTTTAATCTTGATTCGCGGGAATGCCGGCTGATTGGCGAGAAGATTGCCCTGCTGCACAGCGAGACAGGCAAGAGTGTTGACCCGGTTTATGCTGCCCGGGCGTATGAAGAGTGCATGGCGGCAAAAGGCTGGCGGCGGCAGCAGGCCCGGGAGGGTGCCTCTCCTGATGCGGCGGCGGAATCAGGCAGCGGGTCGTTGCCGGTTCTGGCCGAAGTACACGGTGCTGATACCCTGGTCGGTTTTGGCCAGCGGATTGTGGTGCCGCCGGGCTTCAATATGCTGCCGGCCAAAAAGATGCGTATCGGGCCCACGGTCATGGAGCAGTTTTTCTGGCAGTGTGTCGAAGACAGACGAAACGACGCCGGTACCGTTATCGTCATCATTTTCCAGGAAAATAACCAGACCTCCTTCGAACAGATCGGCTACCCGGTCAACCCTCCCTATTCCCTCTACACCTCGGGCACTGCTGCCGGCGGACTGCTGCAGTGGGCCGCCTTCTGGGGCCAGGTCAAGAAGGACTGGGTCATGGGGCTTGGCGCCTACTATCACGTCTCGGGCAATCGGCGTATCATTGTTGTCATTACCTCCCCCCTCGGGCCACCGGAGTCCACCCCGCCGTCTAACGTAATCCTCAGCCGAGAGCAGTATCATCAGGTCGATAGTTTTGCCAGCCAGTGGCAGAGCTGGCTGGAAAAACAGTTTCCCAACGGCCCGGGAATGGTCTCCACATTGAAGAGATTTCTCACTCCTTCTGTGAAGTAACCCCACTTCAGCGGATCAGTTGGTTCATCTCGAAGATGGGCAGGAGGATGGAGACCACGATAAAGCTCACCACCCCGCCCATGACCAGGATCATGATCGGTTCGATGAGCGAGGTCATGGTCAGGATTTTTGCCTCCACCTCCCGTTCGTAGTTGTCCGCCACCTTGCCCAGCATTTTCTCCAGGGCGCCGCTCTGTTCCCCGACCCCGATCATCTGTACCAGCATGGGGGGAAACCAGGGGCTTTTTTTGAGGATCTGCGAGAGGCTGCGGCCTTTTTCCAGTTCCCGTGTCGCATCGTCGATGGTTTCGGCGAGGATGGTGTTGTTGAGGATGTTCTTGACGATCTGCAGGGCCGTGACCAGCGGGACGCCGGACTCCAGCAGGCTGGACAGGGTCCGGCCCAGGCGGGCCGAGGCGATCTTGATGTTGAGGTCGCCAAGCAGGGGCAGGGTGAGCTTGAGTCGATCCCAGAGCCGCCGGCCGGTGGGTCGGGTGATGAAGAAGCGGATGGCCGCGACAGCGGCGGCGATAAGCAGGATGAGGAGCCACCAGTAGTTTTTGAAAAATCCGCTCAGGTTGATCAGGAGGATCGTCGGCAGGGGAAGGGCCTGGCTGGTCCCTTCAAAGACCTTGGTGATGCTCGGAACGATGAAGGTGATGAGAAGAAACAGGACCAGGGTACCGACCACGGCCATGAACAGGGGGTAGGTGAGCGCGGCCTTGAGCCGGGACTTGAGGGCCTGCTGGCTCTCTCCAAACTCGGCCAGCCGTTCCAGCACCACATCCAGGGAACCGGAGGCCTCTCCGGCCCGGACCATGTTGATGTAGATCCGGGAGAAAAGGCGCGGATGCTCGGACAGGGCTGCGGTCAGGGAATTGCCCTCGTTGACGCTGTCCTTTATCTGGGCAATGATTTTTTTCAGGGACCTGTTGGTGGTCTGCTCGATGAGGCCGTTCAGGGCCTGGACCAGAGGGATGCCGGCGCCGAGCAGGGTGGCCAGCTGGCGGGTGGCTATATGGATCTCCTGTTGTCGCACCCGTTGCCCCAGTTCGATATGCAGAAAGGACGTTTTGCCGGGCTTTTCTGCCCGGGGTGTGGTTTCGATGATCTCCACCGGGTACTGGCCCCTGCTTTTGATCTTCTGCCGGGCTGCGCTGACAGAGTCGGCGTCGATAATGCCTTTTGTTTTCTTGCCGCTGCTGCTCAGTGCGGTGTATTCGTAAACAGGCATAGTTCAGGTTCCGGCAGGTTGGCAAAGGGTGCGGTTTATCTTTCGGTCAGGTCTTTTTCTGCAGTATACCGGCAGGAACCGGGCAGGGAAACGGAAAACATACTCCACTCTTTTCCCGTGGTTTGTGATATGATATAACATCCTGGGCGCTTCGCCAACTCGTTGTGCGGGTCAGAAGCTGGAACACATCGGATCTGGGCAGTCCGGGCCTGGCGTGGACCAAGAAAAGAAAGGAGGGTTTATCATGAAAGTTACCATTGAATATTGCGGCAAATGAAACTATAAACCGCGTGCCTCCAGTCTGGAGGCCGAGTTGAAGCAGGTGTTCGGCCCTGATGTCGACGTGGAGCTGATCGCAGGGTCCGGTGGCGTTTTTGAGGTCAGCCGGGACGGAAAGCTGATTTTTTCCAAAAAATCCTTGAGCCGGTTTCCCGAAGAGGGAGAGATCGTCGGACTGCTCAAGGGCTGATCAGGAGCAGGAGATCACGGGCACCACATCTTCGCGCGATCGCTCCCATCCGCATAGCAGGGTGTCTATAGCGGCCGGTGGCGCTTACGCGAATCTGCAGCAGCCGTGACCTCCTGTAATTTTTTTCCATATAATTTCAGCTTAGTGCGTACCTCGTGATGAGATATGATCAGGGTTTTCGCGATTTATTCTCCAGGCACTGCGATATGCAATGCTCGCAGTCTATCCTGGTTTCCCCTTTTTCAAAAAAATCGCTGAATCCCTGGATGAGATCCCGGCCGCCCCGGGGGCAGACTTCCAGGAAGCGGGTAAACTGGACGAGCCGATCGATGATTTCCTGGGGGGCGGCATGTTCTATCCTGCAGGCCCCTTTCTCGGCAATCTCGTGGTCGATCGCCAGGACATCGATGAAGAATTTTTTCAGGGCCTGGTGCCGATGGACCACGTCCCTGGCCACTGTCCGGCCCTGGTCGGTCATGGTGATGGCCTCGTAGGGGGTGTAATTGATGAGCCCTTTTTGTGAGAGTGAACGCAGCGCTTCGGTCACAGAGGCTCCGCTGACGCCAAGGCGGGTCGCGATATCCTTTCCGCGGGCCTCCTGTTTTTCGCAGGTGATGTGATAGATCGCTTCGATATAGTCTTCAAGGCTGGCGCTGAGCCGTTTGGTCGCTCCCATGGGCCACTCCGGATACAGTGTAAAATTTGCAAGAATAATCACGAAGATACAGGGTTCGTTTTCCGGAGTCAAGTTCTTTGTCTGCTGATGTCGGCTGCCTGGATGTGATGTCCTGGCGGGAACCGTCTTGCGGAAGTGGGATGCCTGATTTTGCGCTGATGCCACGAAGTGGTTAGCGGTTTCCCGAACCATAACATGGCCCGGGTCCTGTTCCCTGCGGGTTTTATTCAATATCGACCCAGGAAAGACAAATGCTGCAGGAACTGCACATAGAAAATCTCGCCCTGATCGATTCCCTGCATCTGGATTTCAGTGGCCAGGATACAGGGCTTATTGTTTTCACCGGTGAGACCGGGGCGGGCAAGTCCATCATCCTCCAGGCCCTGCATCTGCTCACCGGTGGCCGTGGAAGTACGACGTGGATCCGGAGCAACTGCGACCGGGCGGTGATCGAGGCCTGTTTTCTCCTGGGACCCGAGCAGCGCGAAAGCCTGGAACTGTTACGGGAGCACGGGCTGGAAAACGACGGTGAGTGTATTATTCGGCGAATACTCAGCCGCACCGGCCGCAGCCGGGTGTATGTCAATGATCATCTGGTTACCGCCAGGCTGGCCGGTCGGCTGGCCACCAACCTGGTTTCCATCGCCAGTCAGCACGATCACCAGGAACTGCTCAGCAGCCGGCGGCATCTGGATTTTCTCGACAGTTTTGGCGAACTCTGGCCGGAGCGGCAGGAATTCGCCGGGCTGTACGCGCGCTGGCAGAAGCTGGCCTGCAGCCTCCGGACCCTGCAGGAAAAAGAGCAGGACAAGGAGCAGCGGCGGGATTTTCTCGCCTTTCAACTGCGGGAGATCCAGGAAGTGGACCCGGCTCCGGGTGAGGATGAAGAGCTGTCCCTGGAGCGGGACCGGCTCAAGTCCTCCACCACCCTGGCGACCCTGGCGGCCAGAAGCCATGAGCTGCTGCATGGACGGCTGATCGAGCATCTGGCCGAGATTCGCAAGAACATGGAGCAGGTGGCCTCGCTGGATGAGAGTGCCCGGGAGCTCAGTGAGCGGATCACCACGGCCTGTTACGAGATCGAGGATCTGGAGTCGGCCCTGCGGGATTACCGGGGTAGCATTCCCATGGATCCGGGCCGGCTGGAGGAGATCAATGGTCGCCTTGCCGCTCTCAAGACCCTGCAGCGCAAGTACGGTCCGACCCTGGAAGAGGTGCTGGAGTTCGCGGTCCGGGCCGAGGAGGAGCTGCAGACCCTGGACAGCATGGAGCAGGAGATTGCGCGGCTGGAAAAGGAGCTGGAGATGCTGTCTGCCGAGCTTCGATCCAGGGCGAGCCAGCTGACCAGGAAACGGCAGCAGGCAGCGGCCAGTCTGAAAAAGGCCATGGAACGGGAGCTTTCTTCCCTGAGTTTCCCCCAGGCACTGTTCAGCGCGGCAGTGGAAAGTGATGCCGAAAATATGCAGGCTACTGGTCAGGACCAGGTCACCTTTCTTTTTTCAGCTAATCCCGGGGAAGAACCAAAGCCGCTGATCAAGGTGGTGTCCGGCGGAGAGCTGTCCCGGCTGATGCTGGCCATGAAGTGTCTTCTTGCCCGGCGGGATCAGGTGGAGACGGTCATCTTCGACGAGGTGGATGCCGGAATCGGCGGCAAGGCTGCCGAGGCCGTGGCCGGAAAGATCAGTGAGCTGGCCGGGCATCACCAGGTGTTCTGTATCACCCACCTGCCCCAGATCGCCGCCTATGCCACGGCCCATTATCTGGTGGAGAAACAGGTGCAGGAGGGCCGGACCAGTACCTCCATCCGGATGCTGGATGTGGACAGCCGGGTGCTGGAGCTTGCCCGGATGCTGGGCGGCAATTCGCTGACAGACCAGACCATGGCCTTTGCCCGGGATCTGATCGAGCGGGCAGGGACGCGCTGACAACGTGCACGTGCACGGGGATGGGAGTGGGCCTGCCTCCCGCGAACGGGATACCATCGTTTATGGCAATCAGATAAATTTTAACCCGTTAGTCTCTATATATGTCTGAAATTACAGCCCTTGGTCTCTATTCCGGGGGGCTCGATTCTCTTCTTGCCTGCCGGGTGATCGCGGCCCAGGGGATTCGAGTCATTGCCCTGAAATTTGTCACCCCCTTTTTTGATCACGACCTGTTGACGCGGGAAAAGGAGTTCCAGCGCGAGGTCATGAGAAAACACGGGGTCGATGTCCGGCTGGTGGATTTGAGCGAAGGGTATATCGAACTGCTTCGCAATCCGGCCCATGGCTATGGCAAGCATTTCAACCCCTGTATCGACTGCAAGATCCTGATGCTCTCCAGGGCCCGGGGGTTGATGCCCCGTTACAATGCGTCCTTTCTTTTTACCGGTGAAGTGCTGGGTCAGCGGCCTATGTCCCAGCGGCGCGATACCCTGCGGGTGATCGAACGGGATTCGGGCTGTGAGGATATTCTCCTTCGTCCCCTGTGTGCTCAACGGCTGGAGCCCACGCGACCGGAAAGGGAAGGGCTGGTGGACCGGGAAAAGCTGTATGGTTTTTCCGGGCGCGGGCGCAAGGACCAGATGGCCCTGGCGCGGGAATTCGGCATCACCGAATATCCGGGCCCGGCCGGAGGGTGCATTCTTACCGATCCCAATCTCGGCGCCCGGATCGAACGTTTTTACCAGGGCCTGTTTGCCACCGGCCGGGAGAGCATCGAGGTCGGCGATATCAAGTTGCTGCAGGTGGGGCGTCAGTTCCTGCTCCCCGGCGGCATCTGGCTGGTGCTCGGGCGCAAGCAGGCGGAGAACGAGAGAATCAAGAAGCTCTTTGAGCCGGGAGACTGGCTGCTGAAGATGGAAGACCGGCCCGGCCCCACAGGTCTGCTGCGGCGGGCCGAACACACCGTGGCCGGAACGGAACAGGAAGAGGAAATCCTGCGCCTGGCCGCGGGCCTGGTTATCCGGTATGGCAAAAAAATACACGGCGAAACGCCTCCGGCCACAGTGCGGATCTACGGCGAAGGCAGGGAAGAGACCAGGGACGCCCATTCTGTTGATGGAGCTGATTTTGCCTGTTGAATCGGCCGGACTACCGGCCGGGAAGCTCGCCGATCCTCCTGAAGTCCCAGCCGCTTGGGTTCTGAAACACCCGCAGGTCAAATTGCTCCACTGCGGCCAGCAGGTGGTCGAAGATGTCGGCCTGGATAGCCTCGTAGTTGGCCCAGACCTTGTCGCTGCTGAACACGTAGATTTGGATGGGCAATCCTTCCGACCCTGGCTGCAGGTGGCGGACCAGGAAGGTCATATTGCGGTTTATCTTGGGATGCTGTTTCAGGTAGGCGATGATATAGGCCCGGAAAATGCCGATGTTTGTCTGGCGCCGGCCGTTGATGATCACCGAGGTATCCACTCCGTGGGCCTGGTTGTATTCGTCGATCTCTTTTTGCCTGCTTCGTACGTAGTTGGTGATGAGCTGGATTCCGGCGAATTTTTCGAGTTCTTCATCGGACAGAAAGCGGATCGAGGTCATGTCGATGTTGATCTGGCGCTTGATCCTCCGGCCACCGGATTCCTGCATCCCGCGCCAGTTTTTGAACGATTTTGAAATCAGGGCATAGGTGGGGATGGAGGTTATGGTCTTGTCCCAGTTCTGCACCCGTACCGCATGGATGGAGATGTCGATCACGTCGCCGTCCGCCCCGTGCTCCGGGCTTTCTATCCAGTCGCCGACCCGCACCAGGTCGTTGCCGGTGAGTTGGATGGAGGCCACGAAGCCAAGAATGGAGTCCTTGAAGACCAGCATGGTGACGGCGGTCAAACCACCGAGCACAGAGAGCAGGCCCCAGGGAGAGCGGTCGGTGAGGATGGCGATCAGGAAGATGAGCCCGAGCACATAGGTGACGATGCGGGCCGCGTCGATATAACCGCGGATGGTGGAGCCCTTTTTACGGCGCAGGGAAGAGTAGATATCGTTGATCGCCCCCAGAATGGCGGTGATGCAGCGGATAGAGACAACGACAAAGCCGGCCATGATAAGCCGGCGGATGATTTCAGTTACTGTCTGGCCTGTGGCCAGCAGCAGGTCCTGGGCCAGGTAGAGGATAACCATGGGCACGTACCAGGACAGCTTGTGAAACACCCGGTTGTGAACCAGGGCATCGTCCCAGGATGGACCGCTTTCCTTGATGATCCTGATGACCATCTGTACCAGGATGCGGCGGGTGAGCCAGGTAGCCAGTGCCGTTACCAGGAGAACACCACTGCCGATGATGGCGTAGGCCAGGAGAGTGGCTGTTTCTTCTCCGGCTCCCATCTGGCCGAGCCAGGCGATAATGGTCGTGTCAGTCATGGCGGACAACCTCCCTGATCCACTGTTCCACCTGGGCTCTCGTGGGCAGCAGGCCACTGCTTTTGATCTTGCCGTTGATCATAAGGGCCGGGGTTACAGTGATGCCGGCCCGTCCGATTTCGTCCGGATCATGGATCTGTTCGACGTCGGCAGCTACTCCCATCTGGTTCATCACCTCGATCACCAGGGTCTGCAGGCTGTTGCAGCTCACGCAGCCGGGGCCAAAGATACGGATCACCAGGGCCTCTTGTTCCACCCCCTCATCCAAACCGATGAAGCGCAGATATTCTCGGCCCAGGGCTTCCCGGTAGTCTCTTTCCCGTCCCGGTGGGATGTAGTTTTTTCTTTTGATGGCCTGAAAAAGCTGGTCCACGGCCTCTTCCCGGGTAAGTTGCCTCGTATCCAGTTCGTTGAGGGCCACATCCAGGCCGATCAGGCCGATAGTTGATGCGCCGATTCGTATGGTTCGTGTTGTTGCTGCTTCTGTCATGGAGATCAAGGTGATGAGAGTGTGAAGTTGTCTGAAGCCCGCGGTTTTTTTTATCTGCCCAGATTGTGACAAAAATTGCCTGTTCCGGGTAACCACTGTATGAGACTGTAGAGGATTTTGTGGAAAAAACCAAGTGCTGGCTGGTATAGTGGCCTTGCATTCTTTCCTTTGATACATCGGTCTGGAGCGCAGCCTGTGATCAGGAAGCATGAAAAGGATACAAAAACAGTTGTTGACAGCAGTCGGCTGCGGGAATTGTTCCCGGCCGGAGTGCTGACCGCTCTGGCCAGGATATATGCCAAACGTCATGGTGGTGTCTATCTTACCGGTGGAACTGTGCGGGACCTGCTTATGGGGCGCATACCGGCGGATATCGATCTCACCGTTGATCGCCGGGCCCGGGCATGGGCTGCGGATTTTGCCGGCAAAACCCGCGGTACCTACGTGGAACTTGGCCGGGACGAGGATGCGGCCCGGGTGGTCTGCCGGAAGGTGGTGGTGGATTTCACCTCTTTTCGTGGCGTGGCGGATCATATCGAGGCCGACCTGCGGGAGCGGGACGTGACCGTGAATGCCATGGCGGTGGATCTGGGGCCCCTGCTGCGAGGGGAACTGGCAGGGGAGAGCGGGCAACCACAGGAGCCAGAGCGGGCACAAAGACCTGTCCCTGCGGCGATGCCTGGGGTGGGCGGAGAGAGGCTGCCGGTGATCGATCCGGTTGGCGGGGTGGAGGATCTTGAGAAAAGACGGATCCGGGTGACCGCGAACCATGCGTTCCGTGACGATCCGCTTCGTCTTTTGCGGGTTTTTCGTTTCTGTGCCACGCTGGATTTCACCATTGACGACCACACCCTGGACCTGGCCCGCCGGCAGCGGGATACGTTGAACCGGGTGGCGCCGGAGCGCATACGGCATGAGTTGAACCTGATCATGGATAGTGGCCGGGCTTTTTCTTCCTTTGGCGCCATGGCCGGGATCGGCCTCCTGTGGGAGGTGGTGCCCGAGCTGCAGGCCGGGGTGGGGATGGAGCAGCCGGCCAGCCATCACCTGGACGTATTTGCCCACTGCCTGGAGGCGTTGCGCTGGATGGAGCGGATTGTCGAGGATCCGGGCCTGTTTTATCCTGATCAGGTCGAAAAACTACACGAGTACCTGGCCGGGCCGCGCCGGGTTGTGCAGTTGAAATGGGCCGCTTTTCTCCATGACGTGGGCAAGCCGGTAACTTTGACCATCGACGAGGACCGGGGGGGACGGATAACCTTCTATAACCATGATCAGGTCGGGGCCCGGATCTGCCAGGACATCGGCAGCCGGTTGCGCTGCTCCAACGAGGATGTCCGGGTGATTTCCTCCCTGGTCGCGGCCCACATGCGTCCCTTTCACCTCAGCAATGTCATGCGTCGAGATCAGGAGGTCAGTCTCAAGGCCTGTCTGCGCTTGATTCGCGCCCTGGGTGAACATCTGCCGGGACTGTTTCTGCTTGGCATGGCCGATGCCCTGGCCGGTCGCGGCGATGCCCGGCCAGAAGAGATGGAAGCCGAGCTGGCCCGGCTTTTTGCCCGGGTGGAGCAGGTACGCCGCGAACACGTGGAACCGGTACGCCGGGGCAAACCACTGCTCACCGGGCACGATTTGATCGAGGAACTCCAGCTGAGTCCGGGGCCCATTTTCAGGGAAATCCTCGAGACTGTGGAAGAAGCTCATATGGAGAAGAAGATCAGTACCCGAGATCAGGCACTGGCCCTTGCCGCGGCTCTGGCGAACCAGGGAACGGGAAACGGAGCGATGCATGCGTAAGGTCAAGGACTATTACTTTGAAAAAGCCAAAAAGGACAACTATCCGGCCCGGTCTGTGTATAAGCTGGAAGAGGTCCAGAAAAAGTACCGTTTTCTCAAGAAGGGCCAGCGGGTGCTGGATCTCGGTTGCCACCCGGGAAGCTGGAGTCTGTATGCGGCCCGGATCGTCGGCAGCAGGGGAGTGGTGGCCGGTGTGGATCTTTCGCACACCGACCTGCCGACGCAAAAAGGCCATGCTGAAATCTGTTGGCTCTGTTATGATGTCTATTCCGATGAACTGCTGGAACACTTGAAGAAAACCTGGCCTGGCTTCCATGTCCTCCTGTCGGATATGGCCCCCAGAACCACGGGCAGTCAGTACGCCGACCACCAGCAGTCACTCCGACTCGTCCGCCGGGCCCTGGATATCGCCGCTGTGCTGCTCCATGAACGGGGCACCTTCTATGCCAAGGCGTTCCAGGGAGAGGATTTCCCGGAACTGCTCAAGGAGTGCAAGCCTCTTTTTGAAACCGTCAAGGTGGTCAAGCCGGACAGTTCCCGCCGGGAAAGTCGGGAGGTGTTCATCCTGGGGCGCGGTTTCAAGCCCAGAGAGGCCAGGGTAAGGCGACTTTTGAAGAAAAATCAATAAAATTTAATCAGTTCAATTTTAATTTCACCAAGAGGATAACGTGTCTGGACATTCAAAATGGAGCACCATCAAGAGGAAGAAAGGTGCCAATGACGCCAAACGCGGTAAGATTTTTACCAAGCTGATCAAGGAAATTACCATCGCCGCCCGGATGGGCGGGGGTGATCCCGAAGGAAATCCACGGCTCCGCAGTGCCATCACCGCAGCCAAAGCCCAGAACATGCCCAAGGACAATATCGAGCGGGCCATCAAGAAGGGTACCGGCGACATGGAAGGGGTGGCCTATGAGGAGATTTTGTATGAAGGGTATGGCCCGGGTGGCGTAGCGGTCCTGGTGGAGA
This sequence comes from Desulfolithobacter sp., assembly GCF_054025815.1. Taxonomy (NCBI): domain Bacteria; kingdom Pseudomonadati; phylum Thermodesulfobacteriota; class Desulfobulbia; order Desulfobulbales; family Desulfobulbaceae; genus Desulfolithobacter; species Desulfolithobacter sp. Next base: position 13,988 of record NZ_JBPMMS010000012.1, read on the forward strand.
CCATGACCGACAACAAGAACCGGACCGTGGCCGATGTGCGTCATTTCTTTGCCAAGAGCGGCGGTAACCTGGGTGAATCTGGCTGCGTGGGCTGGATGTTTGACAAGAAAGGCACCATCCTGGTGGACCGGGAAGGGGTTGATGAGGACGAACTCATGGACCTGGCCATCGAGGCCGGAGCCGAGGATGTGATCGAAGAGGAAGCCTCGTTCCAGATCCTCACCGAGCCGGAAGATTTCAGCGAGGTGGTGGATGCCCTGGAAAAGAGCGGTATCACCATTGCCGAGGCCTCCATTTCCATGGTGCCCAAGAATACGGTGGAAGTGACCGAGGAGAAAAAGGCCAGGTCGCTTCTCAAACTGCTGGAGAACCTGGAAGACCATGACGATGTACAGAAAGTGCACGCCAACTTCGATATTCCCGATGAACTGATGGAGCAGCTGTCGTAGATGGCCGCGGACGAATCTTTTTCGTGCAACCTGTGTCGGCTGCCCGGTCGGTGGTTGGTCGCAGCTGAGCAATGGGAGCAGTAAAGATCATCCGCATTCTGGGTATTGACCCTGGTTCACGGACCACCGGCTATGGCGTGATCGAGAAAAACGGGCCCCTGCTCGGTTTTGTCACCTGCGGTACCATCCGGACCCGGGAAAAGGACTTTTCCCGTCGTCTTTTCGAGATTCACCAGGGGCTTTGCGAAGTGATCAACTGCCACCGGCCCGAAGTAGCGGCGGTGGAAGACGTCTTTGTGGCAACCAATCCCCGCTCGGCCATGAAACTCGGCCAGGCCCGGGGGGTGGCCGTGGTTGCGGCCATGCAAAGCGAGCTGGCGGTTTTTGACTACACGCCGCGGATGGTCAAGCAGGCCGTGGCCGGATACGGCCAGGCTGACAAGGCCCAGGTGCAGCGCATGGTCCAGGTGCTGCTCGAACTCTCCGGTACACCCTCCAGCGACGCTGCCGACGCCCTGGCCGTGGCCATCTGCCACGCCAATCACATGGATTATCCGAGCGGACTGTGAGGGGAGTTGACCCTGCACAGGTTCAGCGTCACCCTCGCAGGAGCGGATGCCACGAGTTTTTTCAGGGGATAAGACGAGCCCGGAGGAAGAATAGCCGCTGCCCTGGTATCCGGCTTACATCCGTGACCGTCCACGTGCTCGTGAACGTTCACGGGCACGGTGCTCGCGTTGTTACCGCTTCCCGGGATACCGTCGCCTCTGCGCCACCGAGTACTGTATATGAAAAGATACGATCGTAACCACTGGGAGTTAGATCTCCGTCAATGATAGCCGCGCTCACAGGAACCATTTTTCATAAACTGCCTGGCAGTGTCATTGTCGATGTCCGCGGAGTGGGCTACGAGGTCCAGGTTTCAGGCCGGACCTATGACCGGCTGCCTTCCACGGGTGAAGAAACCTTTCTTTACATCCATACCAGTGTCCGTGAGGATGCCATAACCCTGTACGGCTTCAGTGAGGTCGAGGAAAAGGAACTCTTCCTGCTTCTGAACACGGTATCCGGGGTCGGGCCCAAGCTGGCCCTGTCCATCCTTTCCGGGATTTCCGCGGCCGAGCTGTGCGAGGCCATCAGCATGAAGAATCTCTCCCGCCTGGTTGCTCTCTCCGGGGTGGGCAAGAAGACGGCCCAGCGGTTGTGTATGGAGCTGGGGGAGAAGGTGGGCGCCCTGGCCGGTGGCTGGGATGGGGGCGAGCCGGAAGCCGTCGCTCCGGTCGCAGTGGAAGGACATGCCATGCAGGACGCTGCCTCGGCTCTTGTCAATCTCGGTTATCCCCAGAACATGGCCTGGCAGGCCCTGCGCAGTGTCCAGCAGCATGATCCCGAGGCTGCCGCGGCCATGAAGGTCGAGGAGTTGATTCGTGAAGCGCTGCAGGTGCTGGCCCGATGAGATTTTTTTGTACTTTTTGTACTTTTTGTTGTGTTTCGGGACCAACCTATGAACTTTGAGGAAGAGCTGACAGGAAAGCGGCTGGTTGCCCGGCAGGAGCTGGCAGACGATGTGACGCCGGATACCGACCTGCGGCCGCGGAGCCTGGACCAGTATATTGGCCAGGAACAGGTCAAGGAGTCGTTGCGTATCTTCATCCAGGCCGCCCGGCAGCGGGGCGAAGCCCTGGATCATGTCCTGTTCCACGGTTTTCCAGGGCTTGGCAAGACCACGCTGGCCTATATCATCGCCCACGAGATGCAGGCCGGAATCAAGGTGACCTCGGGCCCGGTGATCGAGCGGCCCGGGGATCTGGCCGCCATCCTCACCAGTCTTCAGGCCGGCGACGTCCTGTTCATTGACGAGATCCACCGCCTCAATCACGTGGTGGAAGAGATCCTCTACCCGGCCATGGAGGATTATCAGCTCGACCTGGTGATCGGCCAGGGACCGGGGGCGCGCTCGGTGAAGATGGATTTGCCCCGTTTCACCCTGGTCGGGGCCACCACCCGGACCGGTCTTCTGACCCCGCCGCTCCGCGATCGCTTCGGGGTGATTTTGCGGCTTGATTTCTATTCTCCGGAAGAGCTGGTGACTATCATCAAACGTTCGGCCCGGCTGTTCGGGATGGAGATCGATGACGACGGGGCCATGGAACTGGGCCGGCGGTCCCGGGGGACGCCGCGGATTGCCAACCGGCTGCTCAGGCGGGTGCGGGATTTCTCCGAGGTGGGTGGCCACAAGGTGATCACCCGGGAAGTGGCGGACCGGGCACTGACCATGCTCTCTGTCGACCAGCGCGGCCTGGACGAGATGGACCGGCGTATTCTCCTGACGCTCATCGACAAGTTTCAGGGCGGTCCCATCGGGCTCGATACCCTGGCCACGGTGGTGTGCGAGGAAAAGAATACCCTGGAAGACGTGTATGAACCATTCCTGATCCAGTCCGGTTTCCTGGTCCGGACCCCCAGGGGACGCATGGCCACGGCTGCGGCCTATGAACATTTCGGCCGGCCGATGCGCCGGGGAGAAGGGCACCAGCCGGGACTCTTTGAGTAAACGAGGTTTGTTGTTGCGTGGTACGGTTGTGTTTTCGTGTCCGTTCACGAGCACGGGTGCGGGACTGGATCCGGTGCCACCTTCGCAGAGCGGCTGTCACGAGGAGGGGGTGGGGATATCATCGGTTGGGTAGCAACGGGATACCTACCTGAAAAAACCTGAAAAGGCCCATTAAGCTTACAGTGACAAGATGAAAAAACTCACGGTCAAGGATATTCGGGAAAAAAAAGGTGGCGGTCTGACCATGCTCACCGCTTATGACGCGCCCATGGCCCGGCTGCTTGAGCAGTGCGGGGTGGACATGCTGCTCGTCGGGGATTCTCTGGGTATGGTGGTGCTCGGTTATGACTCCACTGTACCGGTGACCATGGAGGAAATGCTCCACCACTGCCGGGCCGTGCGCCGGGGTGGTGGTCAGACCCTGGTGGTTGGCGACATGCCTTTTGGCTCCTACCAGGTCAGTGTTTCGGAAACCGTGCGTAACGGCTTTCGTTTTCTCAAAGAGGGCGGCTGTGATGCGGTCAAGCTCGAGGGTGGACGCGAGGTCTGCGACCATGTCCAGGCCCTGGTCCGGGCCGGGATTCCGGTCATGGGGCATCTTGGTCTGACTCCGCAGACCGCAGGCCAGCTGGGTGGCTACAAGGTGCAGGGACGGGACATGGACGCAGCCCGCAAGCTGGTGGAGGATGCCCTGGCCCTGGAAGAGGCCGGCATCTTTGCCCTGGTGCTCGAATGCGTGCCCGGTGGCCTGGCCCGGGTGGTCACCTCCCGCCTCTCCGTGCCCACCATCGGCATCGGCGCCGGCCCGGACTGCGACGGCCAGGTGCTGGTCACCAATGACATGCTCGGTCTATTTGAGAAGTTTACCCCCAGTTTCATCAAAAAATACTGTAACCTTGCTCCCCAGATCAAAGACGGGGTCTCCGCCTACCTGCGCGACGTGGCTAAGGGAACCTTCCCGGCGGACGAGCACACCTTTGCCAGCGATCTTGATTTTTCCTCCCTGTTGAAAGATTAGGATCTAAGCCACGCAGCATTTTTCACCCCACCTTGCCCCACCCGGCTGGAATGGTCGGCAGGGGTACAGGTTGTCCTTTTTTTATTATCTTTTTTTTCTCTTTTAAGAACAAGAAGTTCCTTCCTCGCACGCTCTTGGTCGGATTGCAGGAGCCTGTCCCTGTCCATCGTTGAGTCTTCTCTATGTAGTGCTCTGTGTCGTCTCGGCACACATTATATTGTGCTTTCTTCTGTTTTTGTCTTTCTGGTCAACTGGCTGAAGTTATGTCCTAATTTTTCTTGACTCCCAGGGGCTGCTGGGATAGAACCATAGCTAAGTGGTGTAAAGTGGTCCAAAGGGCCTCGAAATGGTTTTCCGGGGTCACGGAGTGCGGAGAGTGGTTTGAATAAGGACAGGGTCGGAGAACTCAGATTTCGCAGCAGGTCCGAGCATACGCTCGATGCCAAGGGGCGGCTCAATATTCCGAGCCGTTTCCGGGAAGTTCTGCGCGAGGTCTATGACGAGATCCTGATCGTCACCAACTGGCAGAAAAGCCTCAAGGCCTACCCCGTACCCGAATGGGAAATACTGGAAGAGAAGCTGCTCACCGAGGGCCGGATGCAGCCGGGGTTCGGCGATTTTGTCCGTTATGTCATCTCCGGTGTGACCGAATGTCCTCTGGACAAGCAGGGACGTATTCTTCTGCCCGGTTCACTGCGTACTGAATTCGGTATCGGCAAGGAAGTGGTCTTGAACGGTATGCTCGATCATTTCGAGATCTGGGACAAGACCGCCTGGCAGAACGAAACCCGCCGGACCAGGGAAAACTTTCAGGATTTCGAACAGGGACTTTCCTCGCTGGGGATCCTGTAGCCGGTGGAGAATATGGGCCCTGCTCCGCACGTACCAGTCCTGTCTCGCGAAGTGCTGGCGTATCTGCAGCCACGAAGCGGCGGGGTGTATGTGGATGGAACCCTTGGTCTGGGTGGACATGCCCAGGCCATCCTCGAGGCCAGCGCTCCCGGAGGCCGGGTGATCGGTTTTGAATGGGACCTGGAGGCGGTGTCCCTGGCTGCCGGGCGGCTGGCCCGGTTCGGAGACCGGATGAGGATCATCCCTGCCTCGTATGTAGAGCTTGCCGGGCGCCTGGAGGAGGCCGGGGAATCGTCTGTTGACGGATTGCTGCTTGACCTGGGGGTTTCCTCCCTCCAGCTCGATCGGCCGGAGCGGGGTTTCAGCTTTCGCCACGACGCACCGCTTGACATGCGGATGTCTGCGGATTTGTCGCTGACCGGCGCCGACATTGTCGCCCGGCTCAATGAAGAGGAGCTTGCCGATGTCTTCTACCGCTTCGGCGAGGAACGGCAGGCCCGGCGCATAGCCCGGTTTGTGGTCGAAGAACGGAAAAAGACACCGATCACCACCACCAGGCAGTTGTCCGAGCTGGTGGCCCGGGCTATCCCGCACAAATATCACCCCCGCAGAATCCATGTGGCGACCCGGGTGTTTCAGGCCCTGCGCATCGCGGTCAACAGGGAGTTCGACAATATTGTCCAGGTGCTTGCCCAGGCACCGTCTGTCCTCAGGCGGGGCGGGGTAATCTGCGTAATCACCTTTCATTCGCTGGAAGACCGTATCGTCAAACGGGGACTTATGGACAACCCGGCCTATGAGCTGATGGTCAGGAAACCGGTGGAACCGTCCCCGGAAGAAATTGAGCGAAATCCCCGGGCCCGCAGTGCCAGGCTCAGGGTTGCAAGGATTGTGACCACGTAACTGATAACAGGAGGAAGAGATTATGACGCCAGGTATGAATACCAGAATATATCGGCCAGGTCCTGTTCATCTTGGCATGCGGCAGCAGGTGTCGTCCCGCAGCGATGAATTTCTTCCCCGGCGGCTGCACCGGCCGGTGGCTTTTGTTGTTGCTCTTGGTTTTGTGGCCGCGCTCGGGGCCGGGCAGTTGATGCAGTGGCGGATCGGATCTGCTTTGCGGGTTATGGAGCAGCAGCAGAGCCAGCGGGTCGAGCTGGGCGAGGAGAATATCCGGCTCCTGGCCTCCCGGGCCAAGCTGGCCTCCAGGCAGCATGTGGAGGCTGTGGCCGCTGTTCGTTTTGATCTCCATGTACCTGGAAAGAACCAGGTGCATCGGGTCAAGATGTAGTGTCGGCCAGACCTGTCTCCGGGCGGGCACAGAGGCGTCTTCGCTCTCTACTTTCGATCAACACCCTGATTTTTCAAACTACCTGAAGATGAAACGGCCTTCCAGGATACGAAAACATACAAAAAGAAGGCGCTTTTGTCTCTGTATACTGCTTGTCTTTTTGCTGGCGGCAGCTGGATCATTCCTGTTCAGATTACCTCTTTCCCTCCAGGATATCGGCAGAATCATTCAGCTCGCTGCCGGCGAAAAGGCTCCTTCAGCGGACACCAGGTCCGCTGAACCTGTTTTAAGGGGCACGGTGTACGATCGTGGCTACCGGGAGCTGGCGATCAGCTATCCGCTGTTTAGCCTGTATGTCCGGCCGGCCGAAATCGGGGATAAAAAAGAGCTTGCCGCCTTCCTTGCCGGCTTGACGAAGCGTTCTCCGGAGGAGGTCGAAAATCAGCTCCGTTCCGCCCGGCATACGTTCAAGGTTGCCGATAATCTGACCCGGGAAGCGGTTTGGGAAGTCTGCGCCGGCAAGCGATCCGGGGTGTACTGTCGGCCGGCCGAGGCCAGGTATTATCCGGCCCATACCAGCGGTGCGCATGTGGTCGGTTTTGCAGGAGATGGAGTGGGGCTCGCCGGGGCCGAGTCCATCTATGACATCCTCCTGCAGCCTGGTGAGCTCCAGGCCGCGGATATGCCGGAGATCGACTTTGGCGGTCAGGAGAGTTTCGGCGAGCACGGCATGGATGTGGTTTTGAGTCTGGATCTTGAGCTGCAGAAGAAGATAGAGCGGGAGTTTGGGCGGATGCTGGAACAACAGTCCGCCGACCGGGGCATGGCCCTGGCCATGGAAGTCCGCACCGGCAGGATACTGGCCATGGTGAGCCTGCCATCGTTTAATCCCAATCATTTCTGGCAGGCTGATGATCCGGCCCGCCGCAACCAGGTGGTCAGTGAACCCCTGGCAGAAGACCTGATTCGGCCCCTGCTGGCCCGGGCCTGGGCGATCACCGGCCAGGGGCCCTTTGGCCCGCCGTTGCCGCCGGAAATGGTCGCGGCTCCGGATCTGGGGTTGAAGGCCGGGGATGTGGCGGCAGCCATGGCCCGTTTCGGGCTGCGCAATTCGCTGCCGGAACGGTCGTCTGTCTTCGACACACCGTCTGCCCTTGACACACTGGCGTCGGTGGCCGGGGTCGGGGCTGCCGGTCAGGATAATGTCACGGGGCAGAGGATCACCCCCCTGAAGGTGGCGGCTGCGGCGGCCAGCATGATCAATGGCGGTCGCCTGGTGGAACCTGTATTCCTCGAGTCGGTGTATGACCGGGCGACAGGCCGTACCTATACCCGTTCGCAGAGTTATGACCGTAAAAAACGTCGTCAGGTGGTTGACCCGGTTCTGGCACTCAGGCTGCGTCGGGAACTCCTGTCCACCATGAAGGGCAGCAAAACCATGGCCGTGTACAGCCGCTCGGGTCGCCGCACCGAGGTGGTGGACCAGGCAAGAATAACTGTCCTGCAGGACCTGGTTATCGGGGTGACTCCAAGGAAAAATCCACAGGTTCTGCTCTTGCTGGTCACCAGTCGTGACTCCTGCTACCCGCTGCCTGGAGAGGTCGATACCAGGGGCCGGTCTCTGGCCGACCTGGGAATGGAGCTCCTGCCGGACATTCTGGAGAGTAGCAGCCAGACCCTGGTGGCAGACCATCCTGCCGGTCGGAGTGAGGCCAACTACAAACGGTTTCTTATTGCCAGTACCATCAATTACCGGGAAGAAAAAAAGAAAGCCGGTCCTTCGCCCAGGGTGGCCATGCCGGAGCTGTTGGGCTTGAGCCTGCGCAAGGGGCTGCAGCGGCTCGATGGCAAGAAAATCCTGGTTCGGATCCAGGGCAGCGGCCGGATAGTCGGCCAGCGCCCAGGTCCCGGAGAGCCCCTGGCCGCCGGTCAGGAATGTGTGTTGACCCTGGAACCGGTTATCTGAACCATTGACCAGACGATGCGCTCCGGTACGGGAGAGCATCGCTGTAACCGTTGGTTTGTATCCAGTCTGTAAAGCATGAAACTTGACGCCCTGATAGATTCCCTGCCCCGGGACCTGGTGCTCCAGGTGCAGTCGGACAGCCATGCTCCGGAAATAACGGCCATAGCCGCCGATTCCAGGGAGGTGGGTCCGGGCAGCCTCTTTGTCGCCCTGGCCGGAGAGCATGTGGACGGGCACGATTTTATCCTCCAGGCTGTGGCGCAGGGGGCAGCGGCGGTGGTAATCGAGCGGGAAGTGCCGGCCCCGGGTCCGGGTGTGCAGCTGATCCGGGTGGCAGACACCCACCTGGCTCTTGGCCTGCTGGCCGCGGCCCTGCACGATTATCCGGCCAGGAAGATGGTGTTGATCGGCCTCACCGGCACCAACGGCAAGACCACCACTTCCTGGCTCATGGAAGCCATGCTCACTCACCAGGGGTACCGGGTAGGGGTGATCGGAACGGTGAATTACCGTTATCCCGACGCCCACGGAGAACAGGTCCTGCGGGAAGCGTTGTTGACCACCCCGGATCCGGTTCAGCTTCAGGGGTTGTTGGCTGAAATGGCGGCAGCCGGAGTGAGCCACGTGATCATGGAGGTTTCTTCCCATGCCCTGGTTCAGAAACGGGTGGCCGGGCTCAGGTTTCAGGTGGCGGTTTTTACCAACCTCAGTCGAGATCACCTGGATTTCCACGGTGATATGGAGTCCTATTTTGCGGCCAAGAAGATGCTCTTCACTCGTTATTTGGCCCCGGACGGAGTTGCGGTTATCACCATGGATAAGGCGGAGGGCTGGGGGCGGCGGCTCTATGCTGAGCTGAGAGCAGTATGTGGCAGACAGATGGTGGGTCAGAAGCAGACGTCCGGGGGCCAGCGGCTGCTTGCCTGCGGTTTCACCGCCGACTGTCATCTGCGCGGACGCATCGAACAGCAGGGGGTGACCGGAAGCCGCCTGGTTATGGAGTGTGTCGAAGACAGACGGTGTGTCGAAGACAGCCGGTGTGTCGAGGACAGACGACATGAGACCACAAGGGTGATGCTCGATACTCCGCTGACCGGGACATACAACATGGCCAACCTGCTCAGTTCCGCCGGGGTCGGCCTGGCACTTGGCCTGGATTTTAAGCAGGTGGCTGCTGGACTGGGCACGGTGGGGCAGGTGCCCGGGCGGCTGGAACGGGTCAGTCTGACGGGAGGATATCCGGATCTCTTTCCCACCGTGTTTGTTGATTATGCCCACACGCCCGATGCCCTGGCCAGTGTCCTGGCCGCTCTCCGTCCCCTGGCCAGGGGCAGGCTTGTCTGCGTCTTTGGCTGCGGCGGTGACCGGGACCAGGGCAAACGACCGGAGATGGGTCGCATTGCAGCCAGGTTGGCCGATACCGTAGTGGTGACCTCGGATAATCCGCGGACCGAAAATCCCGCTGTCATCCTGGCCGGTATAGAGGAGGGTATCCGCGAAACCGGGCTCGCCAGATATTCGGCTTCTGAGCTCTTTTCCCGCCAGCGGGGCTATACCCTGGTGGAGGACCGGAAGAAGGCCATCAAGCTCGCCTGCAGCCTGGCTGAATCGGAAGATGTTGTCCTTGTCGCCGGCAAGGGGCATGAGAGTTGTCAGGTCATCGGTCCGGCCGGGCAGCCCGGGAGCCGCCGTTTTTTTGACGACCGGCTCGAGGCGCAAAACGGGCTTATGACCTGGAATCCGCGCCTGGTCTGCGCCGCAACCGGAGGACATCTCCTCTCTCCGGATCCCGGCCCCCGCATGTTTGTCCGGGTTTGCACCGACAGCCGCGCTATCCGTCCCGGCGACATCTTTGTCGCCCTGGTTGGAGAGAGTTTTGACGGTCATGCCTACATTCCGGAAGCAGTGGAAAAAGGAGCGGCCTGCGTCGTGGTTTCCCGTGATTGCCGTGAAACCGGGGTGGCGACCGTCCGGGTCAAGGACACATTGCAGGCCCTTGGAGATCTGGCAGGATTTCGGCGCCGTCTGGCTGGCCGCCAATGCACAGTTGCGGCCATCACCGGCAGCTCGGGGAAAACCACGGTCAAGGAGATGACAGGTTCCATATTCAGCCGTCATCTCGAGCCGCCGTGGAAGGTGCTCAAGACCCGGGGCAATTTCAATAATCTGATCGGCCTGCCCCTGTCGCTTCTCCCCCTGCAGGCCACCCATCGTCTGGCTGTCCTGGAGATGGGGATGAACCGGCCCGGTGAAATCGAGCGCCTGACCGGGATCGCCGATCCCGATATCGGCTGCATCACCAATGTCCAGGCCGCACACCTGGAAGGCCTTGGCAGCCTGGATGGGGTCAGGGAGGCCAAGGGCGAACTCTTTGCCGCCATGCGCGCCGATGGTGTCTGCGTGATCAATTACGACAACCCCCATACAAGACGGTTGGCCCGGCGTGCCGGTAAGCACCAGATCGGCTTTGCCGTGACCCCTGCGGGAAGAAAATACAATCCCGTGGTCCGGGCCACCCGGGTGGCAAACCTTGGGGAAAAAGGGATCCGTTTCACCCTTCATATCGGTCCCTGGAAGGAGCGGATCAACGTGGCGGCACCAGGTCTGCACAATGTGAGCAACTGCTGTTGCGCCGCCGCCATCGCCCATGCGGCCGGGATAGCGCCGGAAACCATTGTTGAGGGCCTTGTTGTCTACCGACCGCAGGATAAACGGATGCAGGTCTGCCGGTTGCCAGGCGGCATCCAGGTGGTCAATGATGCCTACAATGCCAATCCCGCCTCCATGGCTGCGGCCCTGGAAACCGTATCATCGTTTGGCAGCAAAGACTGCCGACGGGTGGCGGCCCTGGGTGATATGCTGGAGCTTGGCCCCGGAGCAAGGCAGGCCCATCATGAGGTGGGTTTGCGGGTGGCAGAGCTTGGTTTCGATCTCCTGGTCGTCACAGGCCAGTTTGCCGATACTGTGGCCGAGGGAGCGCGGACGGGCGGGATGGATCCGGCACAGGTACAGGTCTTTGCCGATACCGATACCATGGCCGGTTGGCTCCATGCCCTGGTTATCTGTGGCCGGCTGACCGGGGAGGACTGGATTCTGGTCAAGGGCTCGCGCGGGATGCGTATGGAGCAGGTAATCAAGGGGCTTAAGGACCGATTGAGCCTGCGACCGGACCGGCCGAGCTGATGTGTCTGGAAATTGGTTCTGCAACAACCCACAACACGGAAGATAAAAAATAAAACCGCATGCTCTATCATCTTCTTTATTCGCTGCATACCACCTTCGGCGCCCTGAACGTGTTTCGTTACATCACGTTCCGGTCCATCGGGGCGACGATCACCGCCTTTCTGATCGTGATCTGGCTCGGCCCCCGGTTTATCCGCTGGCAAAAGGCCCGCCAGATCGGCCAGGTGGTGCGCAGTGACGGACCCAGCAGTCACTTCTCCAAGCAGGGCGTACCGACCATGGGCGGGGTATTGATACTGGCAGCCATGATGGTCTCCACCCTGCTGTGGGCGGACCTGACCTCTGGTCTTATCTGGCTGCTTCTGGGGATCTGCCTCTTCTTCGGTATGATCGGCTCCATCGATGATCTGCGCAAGATAAGAAAACAGAACACCCAGGGACTCTCGGCCCGTGGCAAGCTGGTGCTGCAGATGATCGGGGCTTCCATGGTCGGGCTCTATATTCTCCTTCATCCGGAGTATGACGGCACCCTCAGTCTGCCCTTTATCAAGAATTTTCATCCAGATCTCGGCTGGTGGTATGTGCCCTTTGCGGTCCTGGTTATCGTTGGTGCGTCCAATGCTGTCAACCTCACCGACGGACTCGACGGCCTGGCTGCAGGCCCGGTGGTGATCAGCGGTGGAGTGTACCTGATTTTTTCCTATGTGGCCGGTAACGCTGTGGTGGCGAGCTATCTGCAGATTCCTTATGTCCAGGGTGCCGGCGAGGTGGCCATTTTCTGTGGCACCATGGTGGGGGCCTGTCTGGGATTTCTCTGGTTCAATGCCTATCCGGCCGAGATTTTCATGGGCGATGTGGGATCCCTGGCCCTGGGCGGTACCCTGGGCGCGGTGTCCATTATCATCAAACAGGAATTTCTTCTGGCCATTGTCGGCGGTATTTTTGTGCTGGAGGCGCTCTCGGTGATTCTGCAGGTCGGTTATTTCAAGATTTCCGGTGGGAGGCGGATTTTTCTCATGGCACCGTTTCATCACCATTTCGAGAAAAAGGGCTGGCAGGAACCCAAAGTGGTGGTCCGCTTCTGGATCATCTCCATCATTTTGGGGCTGATCGCCCTGGCTACCCTGAAACTGCGCTGATGCTGAATCCGGGTCCTGATACAAAGGCAGTGGTTCTCGGCCTGGGAAGTTCGGGCCTGGCCACGGTGCGTTTTCTCCGTCGGCTCGGCGCTTCTGTGGTCGTGTCCGAGTTTCGGTCCGAGGAAGAGCTTGGCCAGGAGGATCTTGCCCTGCTTGACAGGCTCGGGGTCGAGCTGGAAAGCGGCGGGCACACGGAAAAGTGTATCGAGGATGCCGATCTGGTGGTGCCCAGTCCCGGGGTGCCCCTGGATCTGGATGTTCTGGCTTTTGCCAGGGAGCGCGGGATTCCCGTGGTCGGCGAGCTGGCCCTGGCCAGCGGTCGTCTGAAGATGCCTGTGATCGCGGTGACCGGCAGTAACGGCAAGACCACGGTCACCGGGCTCATCGGCACCCTGCTGGAAACCGGCGGTATGCATCCCTTTGTGGGTGGGAATATAGGCCGGCCGCTGCTGGATATCTTTTTTTTATCCCCGGAGGAAGATAAGCAGGCGAAAGAGGCAGAGGAAAAAAAAGAGCAGGAAAAAAACCAGGTGGCGGTCCTGGAGCTGAGCAGCTTCCAGCTGGAGCTCAGCGGTGATTTCCGGCCGAATATAGGGATACTGCTCAATTTAAGCCCTGATCATCTTGATCGCCATGGAACCATGGAGCGCTATGCCGCGGCCAAGGCCAGGCTCTTTGCCAGCCAACGTGCAGGGGATACGGCGATTCTTTGCATCGATGATCCGCTGGTCATGGAAACCCAAGTGGTGGCGGATGTCAGCGTGCTTGGTTTTGGTGAAAAAGAGTCGGCCCAGGCCCGGGTGATACCAGACGGTGTCCGGTTGCACGGTGTTATCCACGGACAGATGGTCGACGAGACCTACCCGCTTGCGGGAACCCGGCTGAGTTCGCGGATCAACCGATTCAATGCGGCAGCGGCTATCCTGGCGGCCAGGGTGGCAGGATGCCCGCCATCGGCCATTGCAGCCGGTTTGCAGAGGTTCACGCCGCCAGCGCACAGGATGGCCGAGGTGGCCTTGGTGGGTGGTGTTCGTTTTATCGACGATTCCAAGGCCACGAACACCGGGGCGGTGATCGCGGCCCTGGAAAGCTGTGACAGTCCGGTGGTGCTGATTTGTGGCGGACGCAGCAAGGAGAACGATTTCAGGGTTCTGCGTGAAAGTGTGGCTGCCAGGGTGAAGCACCTGGTGCTGATCGGCGAGGCGACCGAGGCTCTGGAAGAGGCCCTTGGTGACCTGGTGCCTGCGGTACGGGCCGGGTCCATGGAAGAGGCGGTCCGAAAGGCCTGGACCCTTGCCGGGACAGGGGGGACAGTGCTTCTTTCGCCTGCCTGTGCCAGTTTTGACATGTTTGCGGGATATGGACAGCGTGGAGAGGTTTTTGAAAACGCGGTTTGGTCCCTGCAGTCGGAGAAGAAAAAAGAAGAGAGCGAAGGAGATCCTGGAGATGGTTAAGATTTGTTGTGCCTGCCAGCGCACAGAGCTTGGCGGCATCTGGGTGGAAGGGGTTGTCCTCCCGGTCGATGAACGGCTCACCCATGGCTATTGTCCGGAGTGCTTTGCCGAGGCCATGGAAAACCTGCAGGTTTTCATTGCCGCGCAACAATCTGGTGCAGGCGCGGGATGTCACTGTTCGACCGGTGACCTGGCCACATGCGGATTATCGTAACCGGAGGCGGAACAGGGGGGCACCTCTTCCCCGGCATTGCCGTGGCCACTGCAATGCAGGAACGGATTCCCGGCTGCCGGGTACTCTTTATCGGTACCGAGCGGCAGCTTGATCAGACCACTCTTGGTGGCTGTGATTTCGAGCGGAGCACTATCTCCTGCATGGGGCTCAAAGGTGTGGGGATTGGCCATAGGATGCAGTCACTGGCTGTTTTGCCAAAGGCGGTGTGGCAGGCCGGGAGGATTCTGTCCCGATTCAGGCCTGATCTGGCCCTGGGGGTTGGCGGCTATGTGACCGGGCCGGTGTTGCTGGCGGCAAAGCTTGGTCTGGCCGGGAAGAGGATACCGGTCTGTATCCACGAACAGAATTCGGTCCCTGGCCTGGCCAACCGGATACTGTCCCGGATAGCTGACCGGATTTTTCTTTCCATACCCTGCGATTATCCGTTTCCGGCCGCACGGACAATGGTGACTGGAAATCCGATCAGGGCGGAGATTCTCCATGTTGCCGCAAGGAAGCGTGTCTGGTCCGAGCCTCCGGTGATACTTGTCCTGGGCGGCAGTCAGGGAGCGCACCGTCTCAACATGGTGATGCTGGAGGCGGCCCCAGAATTGAAAAAAAGGCTGGCTGGTGACTTCATGGTCATTCACCAGACTGGAAGTCGAGATCAGGATCGTGTCCGGGCGGGCTACAGCGCCCTGGGGATCCGGGCCGAGGTAAAGGATTTTTTTCAGGATATGGCCTCGCTCTACAGTCGGGCCAGTCTGGTGGTTTCCCGGGCCGGGGCCACCACCCTGGCCGAACTGGCGGTCGTGGGGCTGCCGGCCCTGCTGGTGCCCTATCCCCATGCCGCTGATAATCACCAGGAAATCAACGCCAACTATTATGCCCGGAAAGGCGGGGCCGTGGTTTTCCCGGAAAGAGAACTTTCCGCAACTGTCATCGCCGATCAGGTTGCGGGGCTCTTGCAAGCTCCGGAGAAATTGCATACTATGGCCGATTACATGAAAAAAACGGGCCGCCCCGATGCTACGTTGTGTATCGTTGAAGAATGCCTGTGCCTTGTGAGCGCAAGGAGCGATTAAACAGCCTTGTATAACAAAACAAAGCATATTCATTTTGTCGGAATAGGTGGGATCGGCATGTCCGGGATAGCCGAGCTGCTGCTTGACCTGGGTTACCGGGTCAGCGGTTCTGATCTCAACCGTTCAGAGATCACCAGCAAGCTTGAATCCCTGGGAGGGACGATTCACATCGGACACGACGGGGCCTGGGTTGACGGGGTTGATGTCGTGGTTACCTCGTCGGCCATCTCCGCCGATAATCCAGAGGTCTTGGCGGCGCGGGAGCAGCAGATTCCGGTCATTCAGCGGGCCGAGATGCTCGCCGAGCTCATGCGGCTCAAGAAATACGGCATCGCGATAGCCGGCAGCCACGGCAAGACTTCCACCACGTCGCTCATCTCCACCATTCTTACCGAGGCCGGCCTGGATCCCACCGTGGTGGTGGGTGGCAAGGTCGATAACCTGGGTGGCAACGCCAAGCTGGGTGAGGGTGAGTTTCTGGTTGCTGAAGCTGACGAAAGCGACGGTTCCTTTCTCAAGCTCTCCCCTGTCATCGAGGTGGTGACCAACATAGACCTGGAACACCTGGACTACTACCGGGACCTGGACCATATCAAGGAGACCTTTCTCGAGTTCATCGACCTGATTCCTTTCTACGGGGTGGTGATCTGTTGCCTGGATGATCCCAACATCGCCAGCCTGTTGCCCAGGATCGAGAAGAGAAAGATCACCTATGGCCTTACCGAGCAGGCAGACCTTCATGCGGTGCGCATCGACACCGTTAAGGGCGGCTCCGAGTTCATGGTCCGTTACCGGGACAGGGAGCTGGGACGAATACGGCGAAACACTCCCGGCCGACACACAGTTTACAATACACTGGCCGCCGTGGCCGTGGCCCTGGAACTGGAAATCGATTTTGACGTCATTACCCGGGCCATGGCCTCCTTTGCCGGGGTGGAACGGCGGCTGCAATTCAAGGGGGTGGAGGGCGACATCCTGGTGGTCGACGATTATGGGCATCATCCCACCGAGATACGCGTCACTCTTGATGCGGTTCGCGAGGGGTGGCCGGAGCGGCGGCTGGTGGTGCTTTTCCAGCCCCACCGCTACACCCGGACCGCGGCCCTTTTTGATGAGTTCACCACCGCTTTTCACCGGGCCGACGTGCTGCTGCTCACCGATATCTATCCGGCCAGCGAGGAGCCCATTGCCGGCGTGGACAGTGAAGGGCTTCTGGTGGCGATAAAGCGGCATGGCCATCGCCAGGCCCATTATCTGCCGGCGGGAGAAGACTTGCTCCAGCGGCTGGACGAGTTTGTCCGCCCGGGGGATCTGCTCCTGACCCTGGGGGCCGGCAACATCGTCCGTACCGGGGAACAGTTTCTGGAACAGTTGCGGAGCAGGTAGGGCATGAAACCGGGTGAGCGGTGGGAATTTGCGGCCTTCTGGAGCGGCAGGGTGCTCTGGGATGTCTCCATGGCCAGGTATTCGACCCTGCGCACCGGGGGCGTGGCCGAAGCCCTGGTGACGGTCACGCATCTGGCGGAGCTCAAAAAGCTGCTGGCCTGGCTTGAAGAGCGTCGCATCCCCTGGCGGGTGGTTGGTCGCGGTTCCAATATCCTGGTGCGAAGCGAGGGATTTGCCGGAGTAATCATTCAGCTGCAGGGCGAGTTCAACCATGTTGTCAGGCTGGAAGAGAGTGTGGAGATGGGCTCGGATCCGGTCCTTGTCCGGGCCGGGGCCGGCTGCCCGCTGGCCAGGCTGGTGGCCTGGTGCACCAACCATGCCCTGGGCGGAATGGAATTCATGGCCGGAATCCCTGGCAGTGTCGGCGGGGCCGTGCGGATGAACGCCGGTGCCTGGGGACGGGCCATGGCGGACAGCTTGCACTCCATTACCCTGATCGACCGCAGCGGCCGGGTGATGGAGGTGGATCAATCGGGGATGCGGCCGGGCTACCGGAGAATGGAGCTTGTCCAGGCAAGTTTTGACGATCTGATCGTGGTGGCGGCCACCGTGGTGCTCAAACGGGGTCATCAGCGGCAGATACTGCATAACTGCAGGGAAAATATCAAAAAACGCAGGGAGAAACAGCCAGCCAACATGGCATCGGCTGGCTCGTTTTTCAAAAACCCTGAAGGAGACTCTGCCGGTCGCCTGATCGACGCCGCCGGACTCAAGGGGTTGCGGCACGGCCAGGCCATGATCTCGCCTGACCATGCCAATTTTCTGGTCAATACCGGTGACGCCACCCCTGAGGACATTCTCTCTCTGGCCGGCGAGGTCAGGCAGCGGGTTTATCAGAAGTTTGGCATCTGGCTGGAGCCTGAAGTCCATATAATTTAAAGGTTCCAGAATCTGTTCTCAAATGAAAATCCCGGAAGGGTGAAACGCTCGATTCAGGTGTTATTTGACACATGGCCCCGTACACTCCGAAAGGTACATCCTCCCCGTCCGGAAGGCCGGGAAGACTCGGCAGGATCTTGTCATCCTGCACGGAGTGGTTGCGCCGTATACGAGGTGCATCCAGCGCTCGGCCGTACTCGCGAAACCTGGTGGCCAGTGCCCAGCGGTCGTGGAAGCTGCGGCGAATATCCAGGGGCGGGATGGTATGTCTGGTGGTGACCCTGCTGCTTGGCTTAAGCGGGTATGGAGCCTACCGGGTTTTTTCCGGTTCAGACATCTTCAAGCTGGTTACCATCTCTGTCCAGGGTAACCGGATGGTGGAAGACCAGGCTGTTATCGATCTGGCCGGTATTGAGCGGGGGATGAATCTCCTGCGACTGGACGTGGATCAGGTGGGTAAGCGTATCGCCGAACATCCGTGGATCGATGCGGTGACCGTGGTTCGCTCCTGGCCCTCCGCCCTGGTACTGACCGTGGTCGAGCATCGGCCCCTGGCCATGATCAACATCGAGGACAGGGGTGACCTGTCCGGGCTCTATTACGTGGACAGCGATGGCGAGATCTTTGCCCGGGTGGTCAGCGGCTATGAGCTTGATTTTCCGGTCCTGACCGGCATCCAGGATCACTTGAAGCTCAATGATGGCATGAAGGTCGTTACCGGTACCCCGGCCGACCAGGCGCTGGATTTTCTCCGGTTGACTGCCCGCAGAGGCAATCCGGTGCTGCCGGTCCAGGGGATTTCTGAAATTCATGTCACCCCGGAGCAGAAACTTGTCATGTACCTCCTGGACCGGCCGTTTCCCATTTATCTGGGCAGCGGGAGAATGAGGACAAAGTATGCCCGGCTGATCAAGATCCTCGACCGGTTATACCGGAAGAAGACCATTGATCATGTTGCTGAAATCCAGATGGAATATGACGAAAACAAGGTCCTTGTCGCAAAAACGGACCTGTAGCGTGTCGAGTAGACAGGCGTCAGTGTCGAGTAGACAGGCGTCAGTGTTGGAGATAGAGAATGACCAGTGAGAAGGATGGATACGGTGCAGATGGCCAGGAAGCGGGCGAGCTGATCGCCGGCCTGGATATCGGCACCACCAAGATATGCGCGGTTATCGGTGAGGTCTTTCCGGACCGGGTGGATATCATCGGTGTGGGCACGGCCGCTTCCTCGGGTATGAAGAAAGGGGTGGTGGTCAATATCGAATCCACGGTCAAAGCCATTCTCCAGGCCCTGAATGAGGCTGAGGAGATGGCTGAATGTGATATCGAGAGTGTCTACGTGGGCATTGCCGGCAACCATATCAAGGGATTCAACTCTCCTGGTATCATCGCCATCAACAACCAGGAAATACGGCAGAAGCATATCGAGGACGTGATCGAAGCCGCCCGGACGGTCAAGATTTCGGACAACCAGCAGATCATCCATGTCCTGCCCCAGGAGTACATGGTGGATGACCACACCGGGATCCAGAATCCGCTTGGCATGACCGGCGTCCGGCTGGTGACCAATGTCCATATCGTCACTGCGGATGTGACCTCGCTGCACAATTTGATGACCAGCTGCAACCGTTCCGGACTCCAGGTTTCTGATATTGTACTTGAATCCGTGGCCTCTTCCCGAGCGGTACTGAAGCGGGACGAGATGGAGCTGGGGGTGGCGCTCCTGGATATCGGTGGCGGGACCACAGACCTCGCTATCTTCTGTAACGGGACCATCAAGCATACCTGGGAACTGGCACTCGGCGGCAACAACCTGACCTCGGATCTTTCCATCGGGTTGCGGACTCCTCTCCAGGAGGCGGAACAGCTGAAGTACCTTTATGGCGGGGCCCTGTCGTCCATGGTCAAGGACAACCATATCATCGAGGTGCCCACGGTGGGCGACCGGAAACCGCGCAAGGTTTCCCAGCGGGTCATGGTTGAGATCCTCGAGGCCCGGATGGAGGAAATCCTCGAGCTGGTGAACAAGAACATCTGTTCATCCGGCTATCGCAACCGGATCAACGCCGGCCTGGTTCTGACCGGCGGCACCGTGCTGTTGCCCCATATCGTGGAAATGGCCGAGCAAATATTCGATATGCCTGTGCGGATCGGCTATCCCCAGGGGATCGGTGGCAAGGTGGGAGAGGTGGAATCACCCCGCTGCACCACGGCGGTCGGGCTAGTGCTCTATGGCAGCGAGGAACGGAAGTATGGGGTGAAAAGCCGCAGCGGTGTGGTACAGCGGCTGAAGGAATGGATGAAAAACATTATCTGATCGGGCTGCGGACAAACTGTGGCCACGGGGATTTTTTCCGCGGAACTGGAAAAAGGACCTCCCTGCGGGGAACCGGCGAGGGAAGTAAAATTCACATAATTTATACTTTAGTCTGAATTACATTAATGGTATAGTTTGTCAAGATCAGGGATACCAGAGTTCAGTTCGAGGGGGAACCATGCCGTTTAGAATGGCGGAAGAAGAATCGGTAGCAGTCATCAAGGTAATCGGAGTCGGAGGCGGTGGCGGCAATGCCATCAACTCCATGGTGGAAAACCGGCTCAAGGGTGTCGAGTTCATCGCCGCAAACACGGATATGCAGGCCCTGGAGAAATCCCGGGCCGACATCCGGCTCCAGCTTGGCCCCGGGATTACCAAGGGTATGGGTGCCGGGGCTGATCCGGAAAAGGGCCGGGAAGCGGCCCAGGAAAGTTACGAGGATATTCAGAACGCCCTGGCCGGGGCGGACATGGTCTTCATTACCGCCGGTCTCGGGGGCGGCACCGGCACCGGTGGGGCGCCGGTAATTGCCAAGCTGAGCAAGGAGATGGGGGCGTTGACCGTTGCTGTTGTCACCAAGCCCTTTTATTTCGAAGCCAGGAAGAGGATGCGTAATGCCGAGGCTGGCTGGGAAGAGCTGAAAAAGTATGCCGACACCATCATCACGGTTCCCAACGACCGGCTGCTGAGCCTCATGCAGACCAACTCCACCCTTGTCGATATGATGAAGATGGTGGATAACGTCCTGCTGCAGGCGGTCAAGGGCATCACCGATCTCATCAACCTGCCCGGGCATATCAACGTGGATTTCGCCGACCTGAAAACGGTCATGAAAGAAGTCGGCCCGGCCATCATGGGCTCCGGTGCCGCAGTGGGCGAGAACCGGGCGGCCGAGGCGGCCAAGAGGGCCATTGACAACCAGCTGCTCGAGGATGTCGGTATCGACGGCGCCAAGGGAATTCTGATCAATATTTCCGCCACCGAGTCCAGTCTGACCATGGCCGAGTTCATGGAGGCCTCGGCCCTGATCCAGGATAAGGCCCACGAGGACGCCAACATTATTATCGGCGCTCTGTTTGACGAGGGCCTGGGT
The DNA here is from genome assembly GCF_054025815.1 of Desulfolithobacter sp. NCBI lineage: Bacteria > Pseudomonadati > Thermodesulfobacteriota > Desulfobulbia > Desulfobulbales > Desulfobulbaceae > Desulfolithobacter > Desulfolithobacter sp. The sequence goes on from NZ_JBPMMS010000012.1 coordinate 34,928, forward strand.
GATGAGCTGCGGGTCACGGTGATTGCCACCGGTATCTCTTCCATCGAGGACTCCGAGACCATATCGTCGCTCGATGTCAGCCGCAGCCGCCGTCAGGAAAAGGCCAAGCCGCAGAAAACCACGGTGCTGCCCCTGGAAGAGCGGGTTGTCGGAGCCGAGGATCTGTCACCCAAAGCCGTGAGTCCGGCCAAGCCAAACCCCGTACCCAGGACCCGGTCCATGCCCACCCCTATTTTTGATGAACATGAGCATGACGACTGGGACGAGCCGGCCTATATCCGTAAAAAGGCCAACTGAAAGCAGGGACGCTGCTTCAAGGTACCATCAGGGGGGCGGAGGAAATCTTTCCCCTTCATCAATCCAGCCCGGACACTGTGTCCGGGCTTTTTGCTTCCCAAGGTAAGGAGCCATGGCGTCCTGGCTTGATCGAGAAACAGGGACCATTGTCAAGAAATGGAAGGGCCGTTTGCCGGTGGCCCTGCTTTATCCCAACATCTATCCTCTGGCGGTATCCAACCTGGGACTGCAGCTGGTCTACCACCTGTTGGGCGAACTTGATTATGTGGTCTGCGAGCGGTTTGTCTATCCCGGGGAGCCGGGCCGGCTCCGTTCCCTCGAATCAAGCCGACCACTGGCCGATTTTCCTGTGGTACTCGGCTCCATCAGCTTTGAACACGACTATCCCCGTCTGATTCGCATGCTGCATGCAACCGGCCTGGAGCCCCTGGCCGCTGACCGGACCAGAGAGGTGGGGCCGGGCAGTCCCCTGGTGATCCTGGGTGGGGTGGGAGTGTTCATGAATCCCGAACCGCTGGCCCCTTTTGCCGATCTGATCGTGCTGGGCGAGGCCGAACCGGTGCTCGGCCCCCTGATGGAGATTCTGGACAGGGACCTGGCTGCGGACATCCCACGTCGAAAGATGCTGGAAAACATATCCTCCACTCTGGATGGCTGTTATGTGCCTGCGTTTTACCACTTCGAATACGGGAAAGACGGTCGGGTCCAGGGGATTCGGGCGGAGGCGGGACAGGACAGGAGGGTTGCCAGGGTGATCCAGCCCGATATCGGGGTCGCGGCTCATTCCCGCCTGCTTTCGCCGGATGCCGAGCTGGAGATGTACATGGTGGAGCTGGGACGGGGCTGCAGCCGCAGCTGCCGGTTTTGCGCCGCCGGGTTTATCTATCGGCCACCCAGGCTCTGGAGCGGGGAGGCCATTCTGGAGAGCCTGGAGGAACGTCCTGTCTCGGTCAACCGGGTAGGGCTCCTGGGTATGGAGATGGCCGATCCGGAGGTGCTTGACCGGATTACCGCCTACCTGCAGGGTCAGGGGTGCAGCCTGTCCTTTTCCTCCCTGCGGGCTGACCGGATAAACGATCAGCTCCTGGCCCTGCTGGCCGATTCGCAGCTCAAGTCGGTGGCCATCGCTCCGGACGGCTGTTCAGAACGGTTGCGTCGGGTCATCAACAAAAACCTGACCGAGGAGGATCTGCTCTCCGCGGCCGTGGCTCTGGTCGGGGCCGGGATCGTCCATCTCAAACTCTACGTCATGATCGGCCTGCCCACCGAGACAGTAGCGGACCTGGATGAGATGATCGCCCTGGTTCACCGGGTCCACAGGGAGATCCTGCCACTCGGCCGCCGACGGGGCCGGGTAACTGAACTGACCTTGTCGGTCAACTCCTTTGTTCCCAAGCCGTGGACTCCTTTTCAGTATCTGCCCTACGGCGGCCTGGAGGAGGATGAGGCGGCCCTGGACCTGACCTGTTCCCGGGCGGTGTCAGCCCTGAAAAAGAAGATTAAATATCTGCGCACGGGACTTGCCGACCTGGCCAACCTGCGGATTAAGGTGGATCGGCCCGACCGGGTCCTGCAGCAGGCGGTTTTTTCCCGGGGTGATCGTCGGCTGACCCCGGTTCTGCTGGACATGGCCGCAGGTGAAACGTTCAAGCGGGCCATGAAAAAACATGGGTGTACGGCCTGGGAATACGCGGTCCGCCCGCGGGCGAGGGACGAGCTCTTCCCCTGGGACGTGGTGGACCATGGAATTGATAAACGCTATCTCTTACAGGAACTTGAAAAGGGGCTGGCTGAGCGGTCCACTGCTCCCTGCAATACGGATATTTGCCGACGCTGCGGGGTTTGTGGTGGCATAACTCCCTGATATGTTGTTTTATGTGTGAAGTCGGAATTTTTTGTGTTCCGGGCCTGGCTCAGTCCCAGGCGCCCCTTTGAGGGCAAAGGCATGGATACGCGAATTTCTGGATCAGAACTGTGAGAAAAAAGATACGTAAAACCCTGTCTCCGGAAAGGCTGTGGCAGGCACTGGATGTTCTTCGCTCCCAGGTCGGTCCGGAACGTTTCTTTCAGCGCCGGCCCAGGGGCAATCGGCGACGTAAGGTCATGGAGACCGGACCGCAGCCGTTTCAGCTGGTCAAATATTTTGCCTTTACCAGCCTCTCGGTGATTCTCATTGCATCTCTGGTGCTTTCCTGGGTGGTCTCCAACAAGGCCCGCCAGGTGCTTCTTGCCCGCAGCGAGGCCTATTCGCTGCTGTTTGCAGAAAATCTGAACCGCCAGGTATTCCTCCAGTTTGTCCTGCCTACCGTGGTTCGTTATGGCCGCATTGCCCTGTCCAACGAGGAACAATTTGCCCGCCTGGACATGATCGTTCGCAATATAACCCGGGGTATGGGGATCGATTCGGTGACTATCTTTGATTCCCGGGAAAATATTATCTCCTATTCCACCAGGACGGAACTGGTGGGTAAGCGGAATGTGGGGGGAGTCGAATACCAGAAGGCACTTCAGGGCGGAAACTCCACCGTGCTGGAAAGCCGGGGAACCATTTTCAACCTGCTTCCCGGCACCCCACCGGTCACGTGCAAGCTCAAGACCTATATACCCTTTCGTCAGGAGCACCAGTTCGGCGAACGCAGCGGTACCATCATGGGCGTGATAGAGGTGGTCAAGGATCTGTCCGGTGACCTGCGGGCCATTATCGAGATGCAGGCCCGGATCATTGTATTGTCTCTGGCCATCATGGGTATGCTGTTCGGGGTGCTCGGCCTGATCGTGGCCCGGGGTAAGAGGATCCTGGAGGAGCGGGCCGAGGAACGGCGGCGTCTGGAAAAGAAGCTCCATGAAACCCAGCGGCTGGCAACGCTTGGCAAGATGGTGGCCGCAGTCTCCCACGAGATCAAGAATCCCCTGGGTATTGTCCGCTCCACCGCTGAAATTTTGAGCAAACGGATCAGCAGGGTGGCGCCGGGCAACGAGCACCTGGCTGATATCATCGTCGAGGAAACCACCCGGCTGGACAATATCGTCCGCGAGTTCCTCGATTTTGCCCGTCCCCGGGATCCGAAGATGGAGAAAGGTTCCCTCAACGAGTTGATCCTGCGGGTCACCCGGTTCATGGAGCAGGAGCTTGAAAAACATGGCGTGATCCTGAATATGCAGCTTTACCCGCATCTGCCGGACGTGGTCATGGACAGTGAACAGATCTACCAGGTTTTGCTCAACATGATGTTCAACGCGGTCCAGGCCATGCCCGAGGGCGGGACTCTTACCCTCACCACACTTCCCTGTGCCAGTGGGGCCGGGGTGATTCTGAAGGTGGCGGACACCGGGGTGGGTATGGAACAGGAGAAGGTGGAGCAGATTTTCACGCCCTTTTTCACGGACAAGAACCGGGGTACCGGTCTGGGGTTGGCTATTGCCAAAAACATCGTCGAAAAACATGGCGGTCGGATCGAAGTGGAGAGCCGTCAGGGAGAGGGTAGTGTCTTTACCGTTTATCTTGGCTGTGAAAAAATTCCTGAGCCGGAAATGGAAACCGGCGCCGGGCTGGAATAATGGCCGGGAATTTCTTGAGTGCCGATTTCCCCTTCCTCTTTTTTTCGCGAGAGAGAACAGAACATGGCGGACTTACGGGTTGATGAGCTGAGGTTTCGTGATCACGGTCCCTACAGTTTCACGGTGGAGACCGGGCAGTGCGCTGGCCTGTACGGGGCCTCCGGGGCCGGCAAGACCCTGTTGCTGCGGGCCATGGTCGACCTCGATCCCCACCAGGGCACGGTCTGGCTCGGTGATGTCCGCCAGGAGGAGATTCCGGCACCCCGGTGGCGGCGCAGGGTGGGGCTGCTGCCGGCCGAGAGTTTCTGGTGGCACGACCTGGTCGGCGAACATTTTACCCGGCCGCCGGCCAGCGAACAGCTCAACCGGCTTGGTTTTGGTCCCGAGGTACTGGGCTGGCGGATAAGCCGACTTTCCACCGGGGAAAAACAGCGTCTAGCCTTTCTGCGTCTCCTGGCCAATCGTCCCGAGGCTCTGCTGCTCGACGAACCCACCGCCAGTCTGGACGCAGTGAACATAGAACGGGTAGAGAGCCTTGCCCTGGAGTACATGCAGGGTCAGCAGGTGCCTGTCCTGTGGGTCAGCCATGATCCGGAGCAGCTGCGGCGGGTGGCTGACTGGCGGCTGTTTATGGACGGCAACTCCATTCTCCACCGGGAGACATGAGAACATGGGGGTGATACAGCTTTCTCCTCTGGACCTGGCCCTGGCCGCATCTCTTGTTGTGCTTCTCGGTCTCACCAGCTACCGGCTGGGGCTGGGGCTTGAACGGCGGCTGGCCATCTCGGCCCTGCGGACTACGGTTCAACTCCTGCTCATCGGCCAGGTGCTGCGGCTGGTCTTTGCAAGTGGCAGTTTCTGGTTCGTGCTGGGTATTGCCACGATCATGCTTGCCGTAGCCGGTCGGGAGGTCATTGCCCGGCAGAAATATAGTTTTCACGGCCTGGCGGGCTGGCTGCTGGGCACCGGCTCGATGTTCGTTTCCTCCTTTACCGTGGCTCTGCTGGGCCTGATCGTTATCATCGGCAATGATCCCTGGTATACCCCCCAGTACTCCATCCCGCTGCTGGGCATGCTGCTGGGCAACACCATGAACGGGGTCGCCCTGTCCATGGACCGGTTCACCGAGACCCTGTGGCAGCAGCGTCAGATGGTCGAACAGAGGCTGCTGCTGGGGCAGACCGGCCTGGAGTCCGTGGAGGAAATCCGGCGCTCGGCGGTCCGGTCCGGTATGATACCAATCATTAACTCCATGGCCGCGGCCGGCATTGTCAGCCTGCCAGGGATGATGACCGGGCAGATACTGGGTGGCTCTTCGCCAATGGACGCGGTGAAATACCAGATCCTGATCATGTTTCTGCTCTGCGCCGGCACCGGGTTCGGAACCATGTTCGCAGTGGGTCTCACCGGCCGGCACCTCTTTGACGACCGGCATCGGTTGCGACTTGACGAGCTTCATAAAGAATAACCAGGAATTTCATGAAGGTCAGATTCCAGATCGGTCTTGCCTGTATTCTCGTGTTCTTCGGGGCTATCGTCGCCCTGATCACCTATTTTTACGAAAAAAGTTTCTTTGAGGAGGAGACCTTCCAGAAAACCCAGTTGGTCATGGCCGCGGTGGAATCCACCAGGACCTATGTCCATACCACCCTGCGGCCCAGAATGTTTGAAGAGCTGGGCCCGGACCGGTTTGTCCTGGAGGCCATGTCCACCTCGTACATCTCCCGGGTGATCATGGATATCTTCCATGAAAAGCTGCCCGAGTTCAACTATCGTCGTTCTGCGCTCAATGCCAGGAATCCTGATTTTGAAGCCACCCCGAAAGAGCGGGAGATGATCACCTGGTTCCGGGATCATCCTGATGAGGAGTTGTGGTTTGGCATGATCAGGGATCAGGGCGAGGAGTGGTTCGTCCAGTTCCGACCGGTGGAGTTCTCAGCTCAATGCCTGCACTGCCACGGCGATCCAGCCGATGCCCCGGCAGCGATCCGGACCAGATATGGGAGCGACCGGGGATTTTACAAAACAGAGGGTGTGATCGCCGGGGTTCAGTCGATATCTATTCCCGCTGGCAGTCAGATGGCCGCCATCCGTGAGGCCGCCCTCCAGGTGTTCAGTTTCATTGTCCTGGTGCTGTTGTTTCTCTACGCCATTATCTGGATATTCTTTGACCGGGTGGTGGTGCGTTCCCTGCGCTCGGTCCTGACCCTGTTCAGGGACAGCCTTGGTGACAGTGAAGGAGAGAAGATCTACCAGATGGCCCGAAAAGGTGATGAACTGCGGGATCTCCATACGGCGGCCGAGATGATGGCCAACCATCTGGCGGAAAGCCGGAGAAAGCTGGAGCAGTATGCCTGTCATCTGCGCTCCATGGTCGAACAGCGGACCGAGGCCCTCAAACGTTCCCAGGAGCGGCTGCATCACCAGGTTCGGGACCGGAACAAGGAGTTGGCTCTGCTCAACACCATTGCCGGCCTGATCACCCAGACCAGGACTCTTTGCGACCTGCTCCCGGCCCTGCTGCAGGCAGCGCTCAAGGTGATTCCGGCCCGGGGAGCCGGGATATATCTCTTTGACCGTGCGCAGCGGCAGCTGGAGCTTCGCTGCCAGGAAGGAGACCAGGATCTGGCTTTGCGGCTGGAAGTCGATGCCGCTTCCCTGAGTGGTGCCCGGGTAACGGATCCGGACGCCATTGCCCGGCTGGTTGCCATCGAGGGGTGTGGCAATATCCGGTTGACCGGCGATGGGGAAAACCGGGAGCTGGGAATTCGGGTCCCGCTGTGTTGCCGGGAACGGCTGTTGGGGATGATGGTTTTTTCCGGTATCCAGCTTGAGGACCTGGATGACGCCTTACAGGCGCTTTTGATCTCCATTGGCCGCCAGATCGGTATTACCCTGGAAAGTCTGGAAAGTATCTCCCGTCTGCGTCATTCCAAGGAACTGTTGCAGACCGTCTTTGATGCCATTACCGACCCCATGGTACTGCTTGACAAAGATGGGATCGTGCGGATGGTCAACCGGGCCTTTCTCGAACACTGTGGACAGGAAGAGTCAGAGATATATGGCCGTACCACCGAGGAGCTGTCCTGCGATTCTCCGCTTCCCTTTTCCCGCTGTATTCATTTGCTGGAAGCAGGCCGCCTGCCGCAGTCGACCGAAGTGACACTGGATAACGGAACAGTGTTCACCGTCACGTTCTATCCGGTCCGGTTTTCCGGGATCGCTGAAGAATCCATTGTCTGTTTTGCCCGTGATATTACCAGGCAGCAGATGGTGGCCCGGCAAATCAAGCAGGCTGAACGGCTGGCCGCCGTTGGACAGCTGGCCGCTGGTGTTGCCCATGAAATAAACAATCCGCTTGGGGTTATTCTCTGCTATACCGATATCCTGAAAAAGGAGGTCGGAGGAGGGCAGGCCTATCGGGACCTTGTGGTGATTGAGCGTCATACCCGAACCTGCCAGAGGATCATAAGTGATCTGCTCAGTTTTGCCCGCAGTCAGAAGTCCAGCAGGGAACTGGTGAACATATCGTCTGTTCTTCTGGATATGCAGAGAATACTCAATCGGCAGATGGAGCGAAAACGGATATCGTTTTCACTGGATCTGGCCCCTGAACTTCCCTTGATCATGATGGACAGGGAACGGATCAGGCAGGTTTTGTTCAATCTCTTTATCAATGCCATCCAGGCCATCGGCGAGGACGGAGAAATTCATGTCGCCGTACGGGTGATTTCCATCCCGGACACCATGGATTCCAGGGCCCTGGAGATCAGGGTCCGGGACAGTGGCTGCGGTATCAGCCCTGATATCCTCCCCCTGATCTTTGATCCGTTTTTCACCACCAAGAATATGGAAGAGGGAACCGGCCTGGGACTGTCGGTCAGTTACGGAATTATCGAGGACCACGGCGGCACCATCACCGTGGAATCAGAGCCGGGCCAGGGTGCCGTGTTCATCATCACCCTGCCGGTGATTGAGGAGGATGCGGGGGATGAAATCAACGGGCCTGTTCAGCAAGGGAAGAAAGGAATGTGAATGGTGGTATTCCCTGGAGGGGTCAAGTCGACCGGGCCGGCTCAGACTTTGATACCCCGTTCCTGAAGGTCCGGAACGGTGAGACCGTAACGTTCCAGGAGACGGATTATCTTGTTTCTGGGCGGAATGTTGCTGAGAAACAAAAGCCCGATGAGGAGGAGGAAGAACAGTCGGCTCACACTGGAGCTGCCCCGCATGGTACTGAGTGCCAGGGGTAAAAACAGCACCCCCATGTAGAGCATGCGTTCGTAGGCGGTTTTCATCAGGAGCCGCAGTTCAGCCAGGCCCTCTTCGTCCAGTTCCGGGACTTTGTCCGGTGTCAGGCTGGCGAGCTGGCTGCGCCGTTGCTGAAACAGGTAAATAATGGACGCTCCCACAAGCAGGTAGAGAATGCCGCTGGTCATTTCCGCTGTCATTTTTCGCTCCCTGTAACCCGGCCGGATCGGAACCGGCCGGGTTTTTTTACTCTTGAAGGATCAGTTGATGGTTGCTCCTGCCAGGGACGCCATGTTGGGGATCTGCATCCCGTGGTGGAACAGGTAGGCGATGATGAGCGCCACCGGAATGATGAACAGGAACAGGGCAACAAAGTAGACCCAGACCATCTTGCCAAACTGGGCCTCGGCCAGTTTCTTGAAATCTGTGATAATACCAAGGCTCATGAAGGTCAGCATGAAGAAAAGCTTCCGCATGCCTTTTTCCACCGGCACGGCACCGGCCTTGGCGGCCTTGAGCACTGACATGCCCTCTGCGGCGCCGGCATGTCCCGGACCAAAGAAGATACCCAGGTAGACAAACCAGGCTGCAAAGTAACCAAGAACAAATTTTGGAAAGCGGAACCAGACCTCTGAGAACGGGACCCGGTCTCCTTCGTGTTTTTCTATTTTATACACCCAGACCAGGGCCAGAATAAAGGCCCACAAACCGATGAACATGTCGATCCAGATCTTGGTCATTACCGCGGAGGTGGTGATGATGCCGCTCATCCAGACCACCTGGCCGTTGGTTTCCTGTTCGATTTTGTTCCGCATGAACTCGTCGAGCAGTTCTCCGGCGGCCGCGTCGGCGCCATCGGTCTTGACAGCCATACCCATGGCCGAGCCGGCGACCAGCGGGTCACTGGTGCCCGGCCAGACATGGGTGAAGACACCGGGAAGAATAACCAGCTCGATAACAGCATAGACAACCACCAGGGCCGATACCATGATGGAGACCACCGGCCGGGCCCGGACCGCGCCACCGGTGGCTACTGCGGCGGAAACACCACAGATGGAAATGGCAGACGCCAGGACGGCGGCCGTTTTTCTGGGAAGTTTGAAGATGAGCCGGGAGAGAGAGTAGACGCCCGGCCAGAAGATCAGGTAGGCGACAACCGTAGCCGCGGCCCCGGCGGTGAACAGGTCAAAGGTGAGATTGGCCATTTCATGGCCGATCTGGGCTCCTTTGCTGCCGAGGTGGGCGGTCTGGAGAACGGCTTTGATCGGCAGGTAGCCGACCTTGACGCCCAGGAAGACGATGGCGGTCTTGATGAACCATTCCGGCTTGGCCGCCTCGCTGAGATAGCGGGCCAGGGGTTTGAAGAAGTTGCCGATGATCAGGCCGACAATGAGGGCCAGGATGAACGATGCTCCGCCTCCCAGCGAAAGGGTGAACATCTGTGGAAAATGGCTTTTTTTCAGGTCAACCACTGAAGCGGAGAAAAAGGCGTGGTGGCCTATGAACCAGACAAAATAGGTCAGAAAGAAAATAATGGTCCATCCTGCCACGTACCGCTTCACGTCCCATTTTTGGAAATAGGCGCCGATGGTGGTCGCGACGGTGAATACTACGTAAGTAACCAGGATTGAACCAATGGGGCCCAGAGCCTTGTAGGTGTCTTTTGCGGTCAGGCTGTATTTGCCGCCCAGGGCGTAGAAGGCTTTGTCGATGGTGACGATTTTTTTGGCAATGGCCCCGTCGGGCAGGCTGAAGACCCATTTCTTGGGATAGGCAATCCAGCCAACGAGGTCAATGCCGGCCAGGGTGAGCAGGCCAAGGCCAAAAAAGGTGAGGCCGAGCCACACTGCCCACCAGTCTTCGGTTGTGAGCATGCCTGAGTACCAGGCGCGTTGTGTTTTTGCCATTTCTCTATTCTCCTCCCTTCATGGTTTATTCTTGAAACATAAACCGGCTTTAAAGGACCGTGCAGGACCCGGACTCCGTTACCAGGTCACAGCCCCGGAACTCAGTTGTACCTCAGCGGCAGTTCAAGGATCCGGTTGAAGTAATGATTCATGAATGGCCGCATCCAGCCGGGAATCATTTCGTTGTCGCTGGTCATGAAGACCTCGAGCGGTTCCTGTTTCCATACATGCTGCAGGGCTGATTCCAGCTTGCGGTCCAGCTCGTCGAGTGTGGGCGCGGACAGTGAGGTCAGCTGATCACCGGACAGGGTCCAGTTGCGGCCATCGTGACCAAGGATCAGTTCAATGGTTTTTCGGTTCTTTTTTGCGTTTTTTGTCTTTTTTTTCCTGAACATGGTTGTTCCTCTCAGTGGAGAACGGATGACGGGACAAGCATCAGACCGACAACCAGGGCAATGGCTGCGGCGATCAGCGAGCCCACGACCAGCTTGGTCTCCACTGGTTCCCAGGGCTCGGCGCCTTCGAGAACACTGCTGGTGTCCATTTCGCCACCGGACAGAGTTCCGGATCCACTGGACTTCATCTGTTTCTTCTCTGTCATGACTACCTCCGTTTTAAAGCATGGTTCGCGATTTTCCCGCCCGCTCCGCCTGGATGTGCGTGGTGCGGACGCCCTGTCTACAGCCTCGAAATTGCAACAGGTATGCCGTCCCGGAGATGGTGTGGGCCCATGTATTTAACTATTTGACAGGATGAATAATTTTTTTTATCAAAACCATGAGACCGGGTCGGGAAAAGGGCTGTGGAAGGGAAAAAGCAGCAGTATTTTGATGACAGTGCCAGATTTTTTTTGCAGTAAAGCGGGCAGGTACAGGCAGGGCAGGTCAGGACCGGGCGGTGCGGAACTGCTGGGCCGAGATATTGTATTTGCGCAGCAGGTGCTGGAGGGACTGGCGTTCCAGGCCGCACTCCCTGGCGGCCTGGCTGACATTACCGCCGGTTCGTTTGAGAAGTCTGGTGAGGTACCTGGTGCTGAATAGCCGCAGAGCCTGGTTTTTGGCACTCCGGTAGTCCATGTTGAGCAGGGCTTCCATGTCGTCCTCGCCGCAGGTACAGGGATTGTCTTCAAGGGCGAGGTCCTGCGGCTGTATGACCGGGCCGGGGGCGAGGAGTACTGTCCGCTTGATGGTGTTTTGCAGCTCCCGGACATTGCCGGGCCACCTGGCCTGGCAGAGTTGACGTACGGCCTCGGGCGAGAGAGTTTTGGGTTCCCGGTTCTGTTCCCGGCAGTAGTGATTGAGAAAATGCTCGGCCAGAAGCGGAATGTCCTCGCACATGGAACACAGGGGAGGCATCTGGAGGGTGATTTCACTGAGGCGGTAGTAGAGGTCTTCGCGGAACTGGCCCTGGCGCATTTTTTCCTGGAGATCCTGATTGGTCGAGGCGATGATCCGCACGTCGATCCTGCGGGTCCTGGTACCGCCCACCGGGCGGATTTCCCGCTCCTGGAGGACGCGGAGCAGTTTTGTCTGCAACCCGAGGGGCAGGTCGCCGATTTCATCGAGAAACAGGGTGGAGCCGTCGGCGGCGGCAAAGAGTCCCGGATGGTCCGTATCCGCGCCGGTGAAGGCACCTTTTTTATGGCCAAACAGTTCACTTTCCAGCACCGCTTCCGGCAGTGCAGGGCAGTTGACGGCGATCATTTCCCGGTCAGAACGGTCGCTGAGCCGGTGGATGGTCTTGGCTGCCAGCTCTTTACCGGTCCCTGACTGGCCGGTAATAAGTACCGAGATGTTGGAGGCGGCCACCAGTTTGATTACCGACAGAACCTGGGCCAGGGCAGGACTCTGACCGATGAAACGCCCGGTTTCACGCTGGGCTTTGATCTGGCGTTCCAGGTTGACGTTTTTCTGGAGCAGGTGGCGTCGTTCCAGGCAGTTGCCGATGATGTGGAAGAGCTGTTGGTGGTTGAGCGGTTTGGTGATGAAGTCGTAGGCTCCCTGCTGGAGGGCCTTGACCGCCTGGTCAATGGTTCCGTAGGCTGTCATCAGGATGACATCGGTTCCGGGAAATTCGTTCTTGATTCGCTCCAGCAGTGCCATGCCGTCCATGTCCGGCATGCGGATGTCGGAGAGGACGATCTGGATATCCATGCTCTGGAGCAGGGTCAGGGCCTTGTGCCCGCAGTCAGCTGTCAGGACCTCGCAGTCCAGCGAGCTGGCGGCAAGGCGCTTGAGTCCGGCCAGCAGGTCGGTCTCGTCGTCAACAATGAGCAGAGTGTCGGCAACCACGGCAGATGTATCCGAAACAGTGACTGTTTATTCAACCTTTTTCAGGCGGCTCAAACGTTCAATCTGGGTGCGAATCATGGTTTGCACCAAGTACATTGTACGTACCCTGATCCCTGTTGACAAGGATCCTCTTTCGCGGCAAGGTAGCCATCAGGTGTAGGTTAGAACAGCAAGAGGCGCGAGTTGGCAGCAAAGAACACGAGAAAAATACTGTGGATACCCGTTCTGTTCCTTGCCGGACTGTTTTTTTTCTTTCTGCCTGTCTTCCTTTCCTCTGCAGTGGTTCTGGACCTGATAGAACAAGAGCTCCGTTCACGCCTGTCCATTACTCTGGAACTGGGTTCCTGCTCCATTGGCTGGTTTCGGGGTCTGGAAGTCCGCAATCTGACCTGCCGGAAGCCGGAGTTGGGTGTAGAGTTGACTGTCCCCAGGGTCAGCGGTAGCCGCGGGCTGCTTGCCCTGGTTGCGGCGCCGAAAAATCTTGGAGTTTTCACCCTTGAGCAACCGGTTGTCCGGGTCGGGATCCGGTCCCGTACACAGTCACCGGTCCAGACTACCAGGCAGGAGTCCATCGGTGAGGCCGTTCCGGGGACCTGGTTTCTCCCGCCCTGGGACGAACTGCTGGTCCAGTTACGTATAATCGATGGAGCCATCCAGCAAGCGGGCCTGTTATCGGAGACCCCGCATCGCTTCCGCATCAAGGCCGCCCTGGAAGGTGGCACCATTACCTTTTCCTCTTCGGTGCTCCTGGCCATGGATAAGGGCCAGGTGGTCACGGTCAGGGGGCGGGTCAATCTGCCTCCCGCACATCTGGGAATAGACACCGGTGCCCTGGTGGTCAAAGCCAGTGTCGGGGCACGTCATTTTGCCCTCGCCTCGCTGCTGGAGCGGATTTCAGGGCGTACCGGGTGGCCGTTGCGAGGTGATGGTGTTCTGGATCTGGACCTTGAATACCACTATTCCGGTTCCGGGTTCGTGCTCGAGAGCCAGGCCCAGGTCAAACAGTTTGCGCTGTTTTACCGACAGAAGAATATTCTTTCCGGGGAGCCTCTCAAAGTTCGGTTGAGCCTGGGTGGTACAGGAACCCGGCTGGGAAAGGGATTGGTCCGGGAAGGACGACTGCAGCTTGATTCCCGACCTGGCCGGCTTTGGTTTGATTTTGAAAATTTCCCTGTCCCGGTTTCCGCAGCGTTGCAGGGACGCTACCGGGTTTTTCTGAATATGGATCTGGAGCGACTTGGCGCCATCCTGCACCAGGGAAAATGGCTTGATCCGGAACTGCGTTTTGGCGGGAGTTTGCAGCTGGAGGGTGCGGGCTATTTTGAGGATTCCCTGCTTGTGCTGCCGCGATTTAAGATGATAGGGGAGCAGGTGGTCTTCCGTGGTCCTCTCGATTGTGTCGAGGAACCTCATCTCGCGGTCCAGGCTGGTCCGGGAGGCGATCCCGATCAGGCGGTTATGGCGGTCAGACCTTTGACTGTGGCCACGGCCATGGAACCCTGGTTCCGGGCCGGCGGTGGCCATACGGCGGTTGATTTGACCGGCCATACTGTGTATCTTCGTGGATTACGTCTTCAAACCAGCGCTGGAACCATCAGCCTGGACGAGATGGTATTTGACGACTGGTCCCGGTTCCTGTCCGGAGCGGTCCAGATATTGAAACAGCGGTGACCTCGGCCTGCAGACCAGAGATTCTTCTGGATCTCCCGGCCGGGAGGCGCAGAGAATTTTGCAGCAGGTGTCATGGAATCACTGGGCAGACTGGCTATTATAGGCATGGGCGGTTTCACGGGCGCGGTGCTGAGATACCTGGTCAGCGGCTGGGTCCAGGATCGGTCCGGCTCCATCGTTTTTCCATTTGGCACCATGGCGGTGAATATGCTCGGCTGTCTGGTTATCGGCCTGCTGTCCCAACTGGTGGAAACCAGGGGTATGCTGTCGGTGGAGACCCGTGCTTTTGTCCTTATTGGTCTGCTTGGAGCTTTCACCACTTTTTCGACTTTTGGCAACGAAACCCTGAATCTGATCCGGGATGGCCGTATGGGCCTGGCCACGGCCAATGCCGGTAGCCAGGTTGTTGTCGGTCTCCTGATGGTCTGGCTTGGCCGGATGATAGCATCTGCTATCTGGAGGTGATCCATGGAACTGCCCGGAGAGGGATATATGCTGCGGGTGATTATCGGCGAAAAGAACCGGTGTGATGGTAAACCACTCTACGAGTGGCTGGTATTGAAGGCCCGTGAATGCGGGATTGCAGGGGCCACTGTGATTCGGGGTATGATGGGATACGGCGCTAATTCCCGGATCAAGACCGCATCTATTCTCCGACTGTCCGAAGACCTGCCAGTGATTGTCGAGTTTATCGATACCCGGGATATGCTGGAACAGTTTTTCGAGATCATAGATCCCGTACTTGATGACGGCCTGGTCACCTTTGAAAAAATGCATATTCGAATGTATCGGGGGGGTCGGTCCGGTTCCAGGTCCTGATTGTTGGATGATCATCCTTTCCGGTCCTTGAACGGGGTTTTATTTAGCTCTGTGGTACAGAGTCTTTCCGTGCTGAATCGATACGTTATTTTTCTGCACACCAGGTAATCTCGGTGGCGATCAATTTTTTTCACAGGAGGAGAAAATGAGTGAGGTCAAGAAAGTTCTCATTATCGGCGGGGTGGCTGCCGGACCCAAGGCCGCCTGTCATCTGAAAAGAGTCAGGCCCGGATGGGAGGTGACCGTTGTCGACCAGGATTCTCTCATATCGTACGGCGGCTGTGGCATTCCCTACTATGTCTGTGGCGATGTCTCCGATGAATCCGAGCTCCGTTCCACCTCGTTTCACATGATCCGGGACGAGAAGTTTTTTGCCGATGCCAAGGGGGTCACTGTGCTGACCAGGACCCGGGCCCTTTCCATCAACAGAAAGGACAAAAAGGTGCTGGTGGAAAATCTCGACACTGGTGAGCAAACTGAGCTGTCCTATGACAAACTCATGCTGGCCACCGGAGCCCGGCCGGTTGTTCTTCCTGTCCCTGGAACAGATTTGGACGGGGTTTTCACCATCTCGGATCTCCATAAGGCCATCGAGATAAAGAAAAGAATTGCCCGGGGCATGGTGGAAAAAGCCGTGGTTATCGGCGGTGGTGCCATCGGTGTGGAGATGGCCGAGGCCCTGACCGATCTCTGGGGGGTACAGACGTCCCTGGTGGAGTTTATGCCTCAGTTGCTGCCACGGATCGTGGACTGGGAATTTGCCGCCATGCTCAAAACCCACCTCGAAGAAAAGGAGATCGCGGTTTATACGGGTGAAGGTGCAACCGAGCTGGTCGGCAATGACGAGGGCAAGGTGGTGGCGGTCAAGACACCGGAGCGGACCCTGGAAGCTGATCTCGTTATTATGGCCGCCGGTGTACGGCCGCGCAGCGAGCTGGCCAGGGAGGCCGGTCTTGCGGTGGCTCCCTGGGGTGGGGTCGTGGTCAACCGCAGGTTGCAAACAACCGACCCTGATATCTACGCCGCCGGCGACTGCATCGCCACCACCAACCTGATCACAGGCAAGGAGACCTATGCGCCGCTGGGTTCGCTTGCCAACCGCGAGGGGCGTATTGTCGGCGACAACATGGCCGGCATTCCGTCCACCTTTGACGGAGTGGTCGGCTCCTTTATCATGAAGGCCTTTGATCGGTGTATCGCAGCCACGGGCCTGACCTTCGAGGCGGCCCTGGCCGAGGGGTTCGAGGCGGATTATGCCCTCACCGCTCCCTCGGACCGGGCCCATTTCTTTCCCGGTGAGGCCATTGTCGTCTACCAGATGGTCTTTGATAAACGGACCCGGAAGGTCCTGGGGCTGCAGGGATTCGGGATGATGAACGATTCCATTTCCGCTCGCATCGACACCGCGGCGGCCCTCATCAGCAAGGGGGCGACCATCGAGGACTTCATCACCGTGGAAATGGCTTATGCGCCGCCTTTTTCCGCCGCTGTCGATTCAATTAATGCGGCGGCCTTTGTGGCCGACAATATCTGTGCCGGCCGGCTGAGGAAGGTGTCCATGCGCCGTTTCCTGGCCTGGATGGAGGACTTCTCCCGGGAACCTGACTGGGCGGCCCTGGACATCCGCCATCCACTGGAAGCCTCGCCCTTTGTGGAAAAATTTGGCGCCGGGCGGTGGGTGGCGGTGCCCTATGCCGAGGTTCGGAAACGGCACCAGGAAATTCCCGATGACAAAACCTTGATCATTCTCTGCGACGCCGGGACCAGATCCTTTGAGGTTCAAGTCTTTCTTGACCATATTGGAAAAACGAATACCATGGTATTAAGCGGTGGTTTTAACGTGATCCGCCGTATCGGGGTGGACTGGATTCCCCGGCAATAGGTCTTGGCTGGTCCCGGGAGACGATCAGTGTTTCCCGGGACATGATCAATTTATGGAAACAAGGAGCGGATGAATGGCAGGCGTGAATCCCGAACACATGGTCCAGGAAATACGGGACAATATCAAGACCGGTGACACTCTCAAGGCTTGTCTTGTCCTTGATCATCTTGCGGATGTGGACAAGACAAGCCAGAACCGTATTCTTTACGAGCTGTCCCGGGCCGATCCCAGGTTCAGTGTTCGGCTTCTCAACTACCTGCTCACAACTCAGCCCGAGCTCTGTAATTCCCTGCCCGTGGTCCGGGAAACACTGATATCCCACCTGATCGCTTATCCGGATGTCCTTATCGAGAGTCTGCGTGATCCGCAGATCAAGGATAAAACCATCATGATCGAGACCGCTGGTGAGCTGCGCCTCGAGGAGGCAACCCAGGCGTTGATTGATCTCCTTGGCGAGACCGATGATTCCCTGCAGATCAAGCTGATTATAGAGACCCTGGGGCTGATAGGGGATCCCCAGTGTATCAATACCCTGACCGATTACCTCTACTCGGCGGACCGGGAGCTGATCATCACCGCCATTCATGCCCTGGGGATGGTGGGTACTTCCACGGCCATGCATCGCCTGGCAGAACGGATGGGGACAGATAACGAGCTTGATTTTCTGATTCTCGGTATTTTCGCCGATGTCCAGGATTCGGTCTCGCTGGAAAAATTAAACGACACCCTCCGGTCCCATTATGCCCATATGAGGACCTATGCAAAAGAGGAACTGATCCGGATCGGAGTCAAGTCGGTACCGGTGCTCATCGAAAATCTCAAGGAAGAGGACGATGATCTGCTCATCCATACTCTGAACGTACTCGGAGATATCGGGGATGAGAGCGCCATCATGCCGATCCGTAAACTGTTGAACAGCGAGCCGCGCAATGCAAATGTCCGGTTTGCCGCCTATGAGGCCCTGGCCAGGCTGCCGCTGCGCAAGGGCGCCTACACCCTGGCTGCCGGACTGACCGATCCGGAGGACCATGTCTGCATTGCCGCGGCCCGGGCCATTGATCGGAATTTCAATGAGATTCTCGCCGCAGGAATAAAGAATCTGATCAAAAACGACAGCGACGAAGCGCGCCATATCGTCAAGATTATCGTCAATGCCCAGGTAGACAATGTTTTCCTCAGTCTGGCCGGAGAAGATTATTTCCAGGAAAAAGCCCTTATCTATCTGCCCCATGCGCACAAGGATATCCGTGATCACTATGTTCAGTTGCTCAAAAAGCATGGCCTGGACAGCTTTGCGTCCCGGATTGGTGACGGGACTGTCGATGCTGCCGGCAGCCGGCAAAAGATCTGCGCTGTGGATGATTCACGGATGATTCTCAATATCTACAAGGCAACCCTGCATGAGCTTGGCTTTGAGCCGGTTCTGTTCGAGTTTCCGGCCGGGGCCCTGGAATGGCTTGAGAAGGAGAAACCGGCCCTGGTCCTTACCGATTTGAACATGCCGGAAATCACCGGTATTCAGCTTACGGAAAAGATCCGGGAGAAGTATGGGGCCTCAGAGTTGCCCATTATTATGGTGACCACCCAGGGGGATACCCAGGATCATGAGGCGGCACAGAAGGTCGGCGTGAACGATATCCTGATCAAGCCGTTCAGTGCCGAGTCTCTGAAAAAGGCCATGGGGAAATATATCGCGGTTTCCTGATCCTGGAAAGGTCGTTGGGGTGAAGGCAGGGAAGCGGGTTACCGGATATGGCACCCGCTTTTGTTGTCAGTGGAGTGTGGAGCCGCCTGACGACACGGTTTCTGTCCTCTGGCTGAGCCGGTTTCTGATGGTAGCGCCGGTGTCGGACTTCACAAGGTCGGCCAGGAAGCAGATGGCCCTGGCCGAGGGATGGGAACGCAATTTTTCCGTATTTAAGACTTCCTGGACTAAAACCGGTGTCTCCGCCTGCCATATCCGGTGGAGAATTGTTTCCATGTCCATGCCGGACATGCGGAGCCGGGCCAGGTCGGTAGCGTACAAGCCCATGGCGGTATTCTTCCTGCCGATTCGCAGGACCAGTGGTTGCAGGTTTTCCAGTGGTTCCCTGAGTACCAGGGCAGATACACTGAGCCAGTGGCTGGTCTGGTCGCTGATAAGCTGTTTCATTTTACTTTTCTCTCCCTTCTGCATGGCCCATCCCCGTCGCACCCCTGACCAGTTGCAACTTCTGGACAGGTGAAATTCCCTGGTCACAAACCCGGTAACGCTATACGATTGTGCTGTCTCTGTCCGGTCGTTGCCCGGTCCGGTTCAGGACCTGTCAGTCCTCCTGACGATGAATAATACCGAACGGATCTCACAGGTTTGTCACATTTCTCCAGGTCGGGATTCTTTTCAGGGTTGCGGCATTTTTCTGTGGGAGGGAAGGGTGTGGCTGAATCGAGCGGCTGGTTATTGCAGACGGCGGATCGAAGCCAGGTTTATGTTTGGGTCAGTTGCCAATGTTGAGAAGGCGGGCAAGGTCCCTGAAATGGCGACCCACCTGGCCTGGATGGTGGGCATCCGACCCGGCAGTCAGTAAAATGGCACGATCTCTGGCTCTGGCGATGATGTCCGGCGACGGATGGGGGGTGTCGCGGATGGAAAAACCGGAGGTGTTGATCTCCAGGGAAATGTTCCGGCTGGCCATGAGGTCGAGCAGAGTGTCTATCTGGCGGTGGTGGGAAGGCAGGAGACAATATCCGGGGTGGTGGCGCATGACCGCGTCCAGGTGACAGAGCACGTCGCACTTCAGTTCCTGGACAGCTTGAACGAGACCGCTGAGATAGTCGCTGATAACCTGTTCGACACCGATTCGCCCCAGCACGGTCATGTTTTCTCTCCTTCGGCTGACCATGTTGTAATGACGTGAGCCCACCCGATAGAAATGGTAGGAAAGGCCGATCCGTTCAAAGGGCCAGCGTGCGAGCTGGGCCTGCAGCAGATCCACGGCCTCGGGATTATAGCCCGCTTCCACTCCAAGCTCGATGGTGAGCTGGCCTTTATATTTATCCTGGAGCCGGGAACCTTCGGCGAAATAGCTGTTGAAGTCATGCTCCCTCAGCCAGGTTCGTTGCGGGTAGGTGATATCTGCTTCCAGGTGTTCGAGAAAGGTCAACCGCGTCAGGTTGCGTCTGAGCGCAGCCCGGACATAGTCTTCCATCTCGCCCCGGGCGTGGTTGCACAGTCTGGTGTGGACGTGGGTGTCGGATCTGAGATCGTAGTCAGTCACGGGACAGGGGTGGCGCCGGCAAAGGGGAGAGAAAATGGTCACGCTCTGCACTGCCTATCGACCACCAGGAGGAAAGAGAGATTCGGTGGAGTTCAGGACCGGGCTGGCGGGGTGGTCTGGAAACCCAGGTGGTCGGCGGCCACAGGTTCAGGCATTTCCCCGGGGAAAGAAATGAATCACACCATCAATGTCAGAGGTGTCACAGATATCACCGATTTCCAGTTCGATTTCAATGAACTCATCCATCCCTTTCATCTCAAGAGAGAAGGAAGGACCATCGGGCAGGTGGTAGATCAGGGTTTCCACCTTGCTCAGGTCAATGGGGGTGGTAAAGATTTTTTTCATCTGGGTTGTATGGTTAAGGTATGAAGATCATATTTTACGAGAGCAGATAAATATATATACTTTTCATGGAAATGGCAAGGAGTCCCGACCCTGGCCCCTGGAAAGTTCAGCTGTTTTTTTATTCATTCCCCTGGTCAGTGGTCTTATCATTTGACAGAAAACAAGGAGGTGGTACAATAAAAGATTGTGTTTTCTGTCTGCTTTCAAAGAGCTGCGGGCTGGTTCCCGGCCAAAACCCGGACCGGGACGGGACAGTGTTTCGGCCGGGAGATCATCTGGGGCAGGGCCAGGATGTGCGAGCTGACAAGGGCTTGCCTCTTCTGGTTGGCAGACGGGATATCCCCTTGATCCTGATACCAAAGACAAACCTTTATAAAGGATATTGCATAGCATGACAGAGACAAAAAAGAGCTTTACAGGTAAAGAAAAAGATTTCAGTACGATAACGGACAAGAATCCCTCCCATATCCTGCCGGAGAAACTGACCCTGGACTCCCATCTCCAGTTTCAGTGTCATCCCGGTGTTTCCTGTTTTACCGCCTGCTGTCATAATATCAAGATCGTTCTGACCCCGTACGATATTTTGATCCTGCGTCAGCGCCTCGGAATCCCGGCTCATGAATTCATTATGAAGTACACCGAGCCAACCTACCTTGAAAAGACCGACATGCCGGGGGTCCAGATCAAGCTGACGGAAGAGAAAAAAGCCTGCCCTTTTGTCACGCCCGAGGGATGTACCGTTTACTCTGACCGTCCGTCCGCCTGCCGGTATTATCCGGTTGGCATGGCCGATTTCCATGAAGGGGGCAGCAACGACGCCAAGGAGGAAAAGTTTTTCTTCATAGTCAAGGAACCGCACTGTAAGGGTTTTGAAGAGCCCAAACACTGGACTATCGGTGAATGGCGGGCTGATCAGGGGGTGGATGTACGGGATGAAATGAACAAGGAGTGGTTGCGTCTGGTCATGCGCCGCAAGTCCTTTGGTCACCAGGCTTCCCTGTCCGAGGCTGCAAAGCGGATGTTTTTCATGGCCTCTACCGATCTTGATTCCTTTCGCAAGTTCATCTTCGAGAGCTCCTTTCTCGATACCTACGAGGTGGATCAGGAGACCCTGGACAAGATCCGGGAAGATGATATCGAACTGATGCTGTTCTCGTTTAAATACCTGGCCAACACCCTGTTCGGGGCCGAAGGCCTGAAGATTCGGGAAGAGAAGATCAAGGCTAAGGTCGAAGAGATCAAGAAGCGCCAGGATGAAGCTCTGAAGAAGGCTGAGCAGGAGTATCTGGAACTCAAGGCTGAACGAGAGCGGATGAAAAAAGACCAGGAGAAGCGCGCCAGGGAACTGGCGGCCGGTAAAGAGGCCAAAGGTTGATGCCCTTTCCCTGCATTGCCTGCAGGTAGACGTCAGAGGTCGGGTAAGCGTTAGATTCCTGGCACGTTGGGTCCGGGAGGGAAGAGGGTAGTTGCTCGCAGCTCCCCCGGTCCGGGCGAGCATCATTATAAAAAAGTATAAAAAAAGCCCTTCCAGCGCTGGAAGGGCTTTTTTTATTTACATGCTTCGTTTTAAGATCAGCTAACCTGCTCAACCCTCTTCCAGGGCTTTGTAACGTCCCATCAGGAACTTCCAGGAACGCTCCACGTCCTTCTGGGCCTGCTCCATGAGTTTGTCGGCCATTTCCGGATTGGTCAACTTCAGCATGCGGTAGCGGTTTTCCGCCAGCGCATACTCGGAAAACGGAATGGACGGCTCTTTGGAGTCAATGATGAGCGGATTCTTGCCTTCCTCTTCCAGAAGCGGGTTGTACCTGTACAGCGGCCAGTGACCACAGGCAACCGCTTTTTTCTGCTGCTCAAGCCCAAAGGCCAGGTTCAGGCCGTGGTTGATGCAATGCGAGTAGGCGATGATCAGCGAGGGACCGTCGTACGCCTCGGCCTCGTTGAAGGCCTTGACGGTCTGCTGCGGGTTGGCTCCGAGCGCTACCTTGGCCACGTAGACGTTGCCGTAGGTGGAGAAGATCATGCCCATGTCTTTCTTGGGCATCTTCTTGCCGCCGGCTGCGAACTGGGCTGTGGCTGCGCGCGGAGTGGACTTGGACATCTGACCACCGGTATTGGAGTAGACCTCGGTATCCAGAACCAGAACATTGACGTTCTCGCCAGAGGCCAGCACATGGTCAAGACCACCGTAACCGATATCGTAGGCCCAGCCGTCACCACCTATGATCCAGACGGATTTTTTGACCAGGTAATCGGCCACGTGGTAAAGGCGAACGGCAACCGGGTTCCTGTTGCCTTCCAGCTTGGCCTTGAGTTTGTCCACGCGTGCCCGCTGCTGTTCGATTTCGTCCTGAGTCTTCTGGGACGCCTCGATCATTTCGGTGGCCATTTTCCTGGTGACCAGCTTTTGAGCTGCCGCTTCCTCCAGCAGCTCCACTGCCTGCAGGGCCAGTTTGTTCACTGACTGGCGCATTCCAAGGCCAAACTCGGCATTGTCCTCGAACAAAGAGTTGGACCAGGAAGGTCCTCGGCCGTCTTCGCGCTGACAGTAAGGAGTTGTGGGCAGGTTACCGCCATAGATGGAAGAACATCCGGTGGCGTTGGCGATCATCATCCGGTCGCCGAACAGCTGCGTGGCCAGCTTGATATAAGGGGTCTCGCCGCAGCCGGCGCAGGCACCGGAGAACTCGAACAGCGGCCGCTTGAGCTGGCTGCCCTTGATGGTGGCCGGATTGATGAGCGAGTTGTCCACTTCGGGAAGTTGCATGAAGTACTTCCAGTTCCCGGACTCACGTTCGCGCAGGGTCTCGGTGTTATCCACCATCTGCAGGGCCTTCTTCTTGGCCGGGCAGACACCAACGCACAGCGTGCAGCCGACACAGTCCTCGGTGGAAACCTGAAGAGCGAACTTCATGCCTTTGAACTGCTTGCCCACCGCGTCTATGGTCTTGAAGCTCTTGGGCATCTTCTTGAGATCTTCCGGCTTGACCAGCTTGATCCGCAGGCAGCCGTGCGGGCAGACCAGGGAGCACTGGCCGCACTGTATGCAGTTTTCCGGAATCCACTCGGGTACATGGACTGCAATGTTACGTTTTTCCCACTGGGTGGTGGCGGTGGGCCAGCGGCCGTCGGCCGGGATCTGGGAAACCTTGAGTTCTTCACCCTTGCCTTCGATCATCTTGGCCGTGACTTCCTTGACAAAATCAGGAGCTTCGTCAGGAACGGTGGGCGGCACCTCGTGCCCGGTGATTTTGCCTGGGATCGTGACCTCGACGATATTGTTGATCGCCGCGTCAACTGCGTCAAAATTCATCTTGACGACCTTTTCGCCTTTTTTGCCATAGGTCTTCTCGATGGCATCCTTGATCGCCTTGATGGCCTGCTCCTTGGTCAGGATACCGGAGATCAGGAAGAAGGCCGTCTGCATAATCATGTTGATGCGCGCTCCCAGGCCGATGGCCTCGGCGAGCTTGATGGCATCGATGATGTAGAACTTGGCTT
This sequence comes from Desulfolithobacter sp., assembly GCF_054025815.1. NCBI lineage: Bacteria > Pseudomonadati > Thermodesulfobacteriota > Desulfobulbia > Desulfobulbales > Desulfobulbaceae > Desulfolithobacter > Desulfolithobacter sp. The sequence goes on from NZ_JBPMMS010000012.1 coordinate 58,707, forward strand.
TCTTTTCGATAAGTTGCTTCTGAACCTTGGCCGGCAGATGATCCCAAACCTCGTCTTTGTTGTAGCTGGTGGTCAAAAGAAAAATGCCGCCTTCCTCCAGGTTGGACAGCATGTCGTACTTGTCCAGGAAGGTAAAGTTGTGGCAGGCGATAAAGTTTGCCTTGTTGATCAGGTAGGGAGCCTCGATGGGGTTCTGACCGAAGCGCAGATGCGACACGGTCATGGACCCGGACTTTTTGGAGTCGTAAACAAAGTAACCCTGGGCGTAGTTGTCGGTCTCGGTGCCGATGATCTTGATGGTGTTCTTGTTGGCGCCGACCGTGCCGTCGGAGCCCAGACCGTAGAACATGGCCCGGAAGACGTCTTCTCCCTCGATGTTGAAGTCTTTGTCGTAGTCGAGGCTGGTGAAGGTCACGTCGTCCTGCGGTCCGACACAGAAGTGGTTCTTGGGTGCCATGGCGGCCATGTTGTCGAACACGGCCTTGACCATGGCCGGGCTGAACTCGGCCGAGCCCAGTCCATAGCGGCCGGAGAGGACGAGCGGCATCGAGGCGGCCCGGTTGGCCTCAAAGGCCTCGGCAATGGCGGCCCGAACGTCGAGATAGAGAGGTTCGCCGGCGGAACCAGGCTCCTTGCAGCGATCCAGGACCGTGATCCGTTTGACCGTGGCGGGCAGGCTGTTGACCATGGCCCTGGCATCAAAGGGCCGGTAGAGACGAACAATAACCACGCCGGCCTTTTTGCCCTGGCTGGCCAGGTAATCAATAGTGGCGGCCACGGTTTCCGCACCGGAGCCCATGATGACAATGACGTCTTCGGCATCCGGAGAGCCGTGGTAATCAAAGAGTCTGTACTGGCGGCCGGTGAGTTTGGCGAACTTATCCATGGTATCCTGGACGATTCCGGGAACGGCCTGGTAGTACTTGTTGACGGTCTCGCGACCGGTAAAATACACATCCGGATTCTGGGCGGTACCGCACATTGATGGGCGGTCCGGCGTCAGGGCCCTCTTGCGGTGCGCTATGATCAGTTCCTCGTCGATCATGGCCCGCATGTCGTCGTAAGAGAGCTGTTCGACTTTCTCGATTTCATGCGAGGTCCGGAAACCGTCGAAGAAGTGCATGAAGGGAATGCGCGATTTAAGTGTGGACTGAGTGGCAATCAGGGCGAAGTCCTGCGCTTCCTGGACATTCTGGGAGCAGAGCATGCTCCAGCCGGTCTGGCGGGCAGCCATCACGTCACCATGGTCACCGAAGATGGAGAGTCCCTGGCAGGCCAGTGAACGGGCGGTGATATGGAAGACCGTCGGAGTCAGCTCTCCGGCGATCTTGAACATGTTTGGCAGCATCAGCATCAGGCCCTGTGAGGCGGTGAAAGTGGTGCACAGGGCTCCGCTCAACAGGGAGCCATGCAGAGAACCTGCCACTCCGCCTTCGGACTGCATCTGGGAGATGACCGGAACAGAGCCCCAGATATTCTCCTGCTTGGCATTGGCCTTGGCATCAGCTTCGGCCGCCATGGGAGATGAAGGAGTGATGGGATAGATCGTGATAACTTCACTGGTGGCATAGGCAACATGGGTGCACGCCTGATTGCCGTCAATGGTGACCATTTTTCGCGACATAAAAACTCTCCTTGACTTGCTTTAATTGACGTTTACCGGCAACAGATCAGTGGTGCCGGCAAATCTAAAGGTCTCTCTGAAATCTGTTTTTCTCTCCAGCCCCGGTACCGTTGTTGTTTTTTCCTTTTGTCGTCCGGCGCTTGTGATCGACGCACGGGAATAAAGGCTTAGCTGGTGTGAATCCGGACAGAAATCCCGTTTTTCAGATAGACCTGAAACAGGTTTTTTGTTCCCCTCAGTTGCACTTTGTAGGCAGGTTCTTCAGATCATCCTTGCCATGATAGACTATGCGGTAGTTTTCCAGTTTGCTGATGGCTTCTTTCAGGGTGTCGACATTGGTGTCATCGATGGATATACGGATTGCTACCCGTTTCATCCCCGGAGGTGCGTCATCAAATGAGGTGAGGATGGAAAGGACTCTGGCGTCCTGCTTGCGCAACAGATCGATAACTCTGGATACGGAACCGGGCTTGTCGGGCATATCGATGACAAACTGGTGGGCGCCATCCTGGATACCGGTGGCGTGAATGAAGCCGCGCAGAATGTCGGTTTCACTGAGCAGGCCGACAAGGTTGCCCTCGTTGTCGAGAATCATGATTCCGGAAATTTTTTCCTTGAGCATGACCAGCGCGGCTTTCTCAAGGGTATCGTCATCCCGCAGGCTGATACATTTGTCCGTCATCACGTCCTTGATCTTCATCTCGGAGAGCAGGTAGTACATCTCGTGCAGGTCGACCTCCGAGGTTGTCGAGGGTGAAGCCTCCTTGAGGTCACGGTCAGTGACAACACCAACCAGTTTGCCGTGGGACATGACCGGCAGCCGACGGATATTGTTTTCTTTCATGATCCGTGTGGCCCGCATGACAGAGGTGTTGATGTCCACTGTAAGTATGGCTGTGGTCATCCAGTCTTTGATCAGCATGGAAACCTCCTTGGTTGGAAAAGTCGTCACAAAAAAAGTGATCCAGGGAATGCGGCGGCAGTGACCGGGAAGTGGCAGTTGCCGGCAAAAGTCTGGAAAAGTACCGTAATCCCCCATTATAGAATATTGGGCTGCTTCTGGCAACAGTAATCGTCTGTCAGTCTTGTGCATCTGCGGGAGGGGAAAAGGGAGTCGTCCTGCTGAGGGCGAAAAACTGCCTCTTGCATCTCCCTATCTGTGCAGGTGAATCCGGCGGTCCCTGTGTTTGGTTTATTGTCCGGCGATCAGGGGGTGTAAAAAGGGATGAACCGGAAAAATCTTCGTGCCCTTACGTGCCCTGGTGGTTTATATGGAAGTCCCGTTTTGCCTGGAGTGCAACAAAGATGTGGTGGAAACGTTTGCACGGCAACAGTCATCCTGGAAATATGGTGGGCAGAGCTCCCAAGAATTGCCTGATTGATTGAATCCATGAAGCCCTTTGCAGACCCGGAAATAACAGCCCTCTCGGCCTGGCTCGAGCACCAGCAGGATTTTGTGTTTCTCGAGACCACCCGGGTGAGTAATACAGAACACCGTTCGTACCTGTTTACCGAAGCCAGGACCTGGCTTGTGTGTCGGGCCGGGGACGATGCCGGAAGGTTCCTGGCCCGGGCCGTCCGCTGGCAGGAACGCGGCTACGTCCTGGCCGGATGGATAGGTTATGAGTTTGGCTACCTCCTGGAACCGGCTCTGCAGCGGCTCTGTGCAGATATCCCCCCGGGTCAGGTGGTCGCCGAGCTCGGAGTCTTTCGCACTCCCCTTATTTATGACCACCGGACCTTGTCATGGTCTTTGGATCCGGATGTCCCGGTGGCGGCCAGCGGGAGGCAGCAGTACAGGGTCAGCGATGTGTGCCCGGCCATCTCCAGGGAGGAGTATCTCCGTGCTGTCGATGACATCAAGAAGTACATCCGCGCCGGTGATACATACCAGGTCAATTATACACTGAAACTTGATTTTTCTTTTCAAGGTTCGGTCGCAGCCCTGTATCGTACACTGCGGCGCAATCAGTCTGTGGGGTTCGGGGCCTGGTTGCGGAAAAATAACCGGGATATCCTCAGTTTTTCCCCCGAGCTTTTTTTTCGGGTCCAGGGTGAGCGTATCACCGTGCGGCCCATGAAAGGTACTCTTGGCAGGGGGCGAACCACGATGGAAGATGCCGAGGTTGTGCGAGCGCTGGCCAGAGATGTCAAAAACAGAAGTGAAAACGTGATGATCGTCGACCTGCTGCGCAATGATCTCGGGAGGTTACTGCACGAGTCCGGAGGGGGACAGGTGCGGGTCCGCTCGCTTTTTGACGTGGAGACCTATGAAACACTGCATCAGATGACCTCGACCATTGAGGGGATATCGACAGGTGGGCACCTTCCCGGCCTGGACCGTCTGTTCCGGGCTCTTTTTCCCTGCGGTTCGGTGACCGGGGCTCCCAAGATCCGGACCATGGAGATTATTCATGAGCTGGAAAAAAAACAGCGCGGAGTCTATTGCGGCGCCATCGGCTGGGCCGGGGATGGTGAAGCGGTGTTTAACGTGCCCATCCGGACCCTGGTGCTGGAGGATGGCCGTGGCGAGATGGGTATCGGTTCGGGTATTGTCCATGATTCAGACCCGGAAGGAGAGTGGGAGGAGAGTCTGCTCAAGTCCCGTTTTCTGGTCCGTCCCCGGCCGGATTTCCAGCTCATCGAGACCATGCTCTGGGAGCCGGGCCAGGGGTTCTGGCTGCTTGACTATCACCTGGACCGGCTTCGTGATTCAGCCCGCTACCACATGTTTGTCTGGGATCCGGTCGAAATCCGAAGAGCGCTGGAGCAGGATGTCGCCGGCAGGAAGGTTGCGCTCCGGGTCCGGCTTCTCCTGCACCGGGACGGACGGGCAGAGGTGAACTCGGCCCCGGTCTCCTGGTCCCGGCCAGCGAGGCCCCTTCAGGTGCGCCGGGAGGATCCCCTGCCCAGGGTCTTGTTTTCCCGATTTCCTGTTGATAACAGGAAAACCGAGTTTTTCCACAAGACAACCCGGCGGGAACTCTATGAGCGCGAACGGACGACCGCTGTCAGCCAGGGATATTTCGAGGTCCTGTTTTGCAACCGGCAGGGCGAAGTAACAGAAGGAACGATTACCAATGTGTTTCTTGAGCTTGAAGGAGAGCTTATCACTCCGGCGGTTCACTGCGGGCTCTTGCCCGGGACCTTCCGTCGCCTGCTGCTCGAGAAAGGTCTGGTTCGGGAGCAGGTGATCTTTCCGGAGGATGTCGTTTTGGCAGATGCTGTTTATGTGGGCAATTCGTTGCGTGGACTGGTTCAGGTGGAGGTGGCCGGCCAAGTCAGCTGGTGATTATTATGCTGTTTAATCGTGTGTTATGCGGGATAGGGCGGAAAGTGATTTGCCGGATCTTTTCTTTCTGATATACTAAAAATTTTTTTAACAAGAGTGGACAGGCCGGTTGACGAAGATGCACAGGTCGGATGAATTGATCCTGCAACGGATTCAGGACGCATTATACAGGACAGAGGAAGAGCATCTCTCACCCCTTGCATGCAGAAGCTGTGAGGCACTGCGGCGACATCCCGATACCCGTCTTGATTATCGCCAGGAGTTTGCCCGCGATGCTGACCGAATACTGCATTCACGGGCCTATTCCCGCTACATCGACAAGACCCAGGTCTTTTCTCTTGTGGAAAACGATCATATTACCCACCGGGTTCTGCATGTGCAGATGGTCTCGCGGATCGGGCGGACGGTGGGGCGTTTTCTCGGCCTGAACGAGGATCTGATCGAGGCCATCGCCCTGGGGCATGACATCGGTCATCCTCCTTTTGGCCACGAGGGGGAGCGTATTCTGGACAAAATCTGCCGGGCTCACGGACTGGAGGGGTTTCAGCACAACATCCAGTCGGTCCAGTTTCTTGAGCACTTCGAGCGTAAGGGTGCCGGCTGGAACCTGACCCTCCAGGTGCTCGACGGAATCCTCTGTCATGACGGGGAAGTGCACAATCCACGGCTTGCCCCCTGTCGGGACAAGGATTTTGCCGGACTGGACCGGGAAATTCTGGACAAGGGGCACAATCCACGTCTGGCCCTGCGGCCCATGACACTCGAGGGCTGTGTGGTCCGGCTCTGTGACACCATTGCCTATGTTGGGCGCGATATAGAGGACGCAATCGAGCTGGGCCTGATCCGCCGCGACGATCTCCCCAGGCGCTGTTCCCGTCGTCTGGGCAGCAGTAACGGCTCCATTGTCTACAACCTGGTCACCGATCTGCTCGTGCACAGTCATCACGTCCGCGAGCGTTCTGCCTGCCGCGGGTCGGATGAGGACTGGATTGGTCTTGGCGAGGAGACTGCCGAGTTGCTGCTTGAACTGAAAAAGTTCAATTACGAAAGAATTTACAGAAATCCTTCTTTTAAACCTGATTTTGAAAAGATACACATCTGTTACGAACGTCTTTTCGCCCACTGTCTGCGCCAGCTCGAAATGGATTTCACAGGAGGCGGTAGCGGCCGTGATTTTTTGCAGACCATGTCTGAGGCCTATTTGCATGAACATCCAGCACCCGCTGTTGTCAGGGATTATCTCGCCGGGATGACAGATGAATTTTTTCTGCGTCAGGCTCAGGCCATTGGCTGTCGCATACCGGAGCGAACATGTTTGCCAAGCTGAAAATCTTTCTCCCGGGTGAAAATACCCGGCTTATCATTACCGCGGCCTGCATCGGGCTCATGGCGGGACTTGCGATTATTGTTTTTCGCACTGCGGTTGATCTGGTGCATGAGTTGATCTTTGTCCAGGGTTATGAACTGCTCAGGATAGGAGAGGGGGGCTGGCGCCGTTATCTGTTGCCCCTGCTGCCGGTGACCGGGGCTGTGCTGTTGATTCCGCTTTCCCTCCTTTTTCCCGGCGAAGTCAACGGTTACAGCTTCACGAACTTTCTGCGCCGGGTCAACCTGGAAAACGGTGTCATCAAGGCGCGAACCATCTTTATCAAAATCGTCTCCACCGCCCTGACCATAGGCACCGGCAATTCGGCCGGAGTCGAAGGACCCATCGCCACCATCGGCGGAGCGCTCGGTTCACAGGTCGGCCAGCAGACCCGGGTTTCCGGTTCCCGGATGAAGGTTTATATCGCCGCCGGCTGTGCCGGAGGGATCGCCGGTATATTCAACGCCCCCATTGCCGGCATATTTTTTGCCGCCGAGATCGTCCTGCTCGGGACCTACGAAATTTCATCCTTCGCCGCCCTGGTTATTGCTTCGGCCATGTCCACCGTGGTCTCCCGGGCTTATTACGGTGAAGTGCCGGCCTTTCCCATACCTGATTACAGCATGGTCAATCCATTTGTCGAGATGCCCCTCTATACCATCATGGGTCTTATCGTCGGCATGCTGGCCGTGCTCCACATCCGCTTTTTTTACCTGGTTCGCGACTGGTTTCGGGACCTGCCGCTCCATCCCCAGCTCAAGCCGATAATGGGTGCGGTTCTGGTAGGGATCATCGGCATCGGTTTTCCCCAGGTCATGGGTGACGGTTACGAGGAGATCGAAAAGGCTCTGGCCGGGCATGGCGTTATCTGGGTTATGATAGCGCTGGTGTTTCTCAAGTCCATTGCCACCGCCATTACTCTTGGTTCCGGTGGGGCCGGCGGTGTGTTCGCGCCCTCCCTGTTCATCGGCGCCATGCTGGGCGGTGCCTTTGGCGGTATCATGCATCAGTTCCTGCCCCAGTACACCGCCACCTCAGGGGCCTATGCGACCATCGGTATCGGGGCCTTTCTCGCCGCCTCCACCCACGCCCCCATGACGGCCATTTTTCTTCTTTTCGAGATGACCGGCAATTACATGATTATTGTTCCGGTCATGCTGACATCCATTCTCGGTACGGTTACCGCGACAAAATTCTACCATGATTCCATCGATACAGTGGACTTCACCCGCGAGGGGATCAATATCCACGAGGGCCGCGAGGTGGCGATCATGAAATCGATCAAGGTGGGTAAGGCAATCACAGAGGATGTTGATTTTATAAGTGAAAGGGCGAATATAAACCACCTGCTCGAGCTCTTCAGGATGGCCAAGGACAGCTTCTACTTTCCAGTGGTCAATGAACGGGGTCGGATGGTAGGCGTGGTCTCCATGCAGGACGTGAAAAATATCCTTCACGATGAAGAGCAGCGTGTCTGTTACCTGGTGGGAGCCATCTGCAGTCGTGATGTCATTTCTCTGACTCCGGATGATAATCTCTACGAGGCCATGCAGCTGTTCGATCTCAAGGGCATCGAGGAGATTCCGGTGGTGGAGTCCAGGGAGGACCCCTGGGTGCTTGGTATGCTCAAACGCAGAGATGTGATTGCCGCCTATAACCACGAGGTCCTCAAACGGGGCATTTCCGAAAAGGCGGACTCGATTCGTATGGTCTGCTCCACCTCCTGATAACTGCACAGGCATGCGGGATGGATTGAGGGGGAGTACACGCACTGGTGTGACTCCCTTTTTTTATGCCGGCAGGGGAACCATACCTGCAGGTCGGGCCATCTTGAAAGTGTGATGAAAAAAAAATCAGCATTTTTGAAACCCAGTGATTACTATATAATGTGGTTATGGTTATGAGCAAGGATGGAACCGGACGATTGCGGGTTATTCTGTTCTCTTTCGGGTTCAAACATGGTCGCCCGGAAGCTGACCTGGTCTGGGATGTACGGTTTCTGCCCAATCCCTACTGGGTGCCTGCCCTGAAGGAGTACAGCGGGCTTGAGCAGGAAGTTGCCCAATATGTCCTGGACAACGAGGCCGGCCAGGAGTTTCTCCGTCTGGTCGAGCCCCTGGTGCAGTTTACGCTCAGTCATCACCACCTGGCAAGGCGGGAGACGATTCGGCTGGCGATTGGCTGTACCGGAGGGCGGCACCGTTCCGTGGCCGTGGCCGAGTTTCTGGGCCGTGCCCTGGATGGTCCGGAGTTTTGTGTGGAAGTGTTTCATCGCGATATCGACAAGCGGTGAACAGTGATGACCGGGCAGCGGGCTCCTTACAGGGAGAAGGCAGGAGACAGGGGGGTGGTTCCAGGAAAACGGGTTTGCACATGCCTGCGCTGCCGGGGCGTGCTCAAGGGCAGGTGTCAACTCTGGGCCCAACCCGGTTCCGAGCGGCTCGAATGGCGGTGCTTTACGTTTCGGAGTCTGCTGTTGTCTGCTATGACGCAGATATCGGGTAACGGAAAATGTCAATGGATCGACTTGAACAAGGGAGGTGGCAAAATGAAGGAGTTGTTAAAAAATATGCTGTTTATGGGTGCAGGTGCCGTATTCCTTACCAAGGAAAAGATCGAGGAATTGAAAAATGAACTGGTCGACAAGGGCAAATTGACCCAGGATGAAGGTAAGGAGCTGGTCGATGAATGGGTGAAGAAATCAGAAACCCTCAAGGACCAGTTTGAGCTCAAGCTGAACCAGATGGTGGCCGACCAGATCAAGAAGATGAACCTGGCCACAGCCGAGGATATCCAGGAACTGCGCCGCAAGATCGAAGAGTTGCAGGTGGCCATCAACACCAGGGCCGAAGAGTGATCACTGGATCGAGTGGTTGTCAAATCTGCATCTTACCTTTTTCGTGCCGGTACTGAGTTTCGCCGGTAATGAAAAAGATATTGAAACCTGCGTTTTGGAGCAGCAATGAAACGCTCGGCTCAGGTTTCAGCAGCTCTCAACTTTTTTCGGCTCCGGGCTCTGGAAGATATTGTTGACAGAGCCAGGGATCCAGGGCTTAATCCCGCATGTTCAGTATCAGAAAATTAGGAGCCATTGGGCGGACATACCGCCATCTGAACCGATATCAGCGGATATTGCGGGTTCTGTTCAAGTATGGCTTTGATGATCTTGTCGAGCGGTTGCACATAGACCAGTACCTGGAGACAGGACTGCAGATGATCAACCGCAAACCCCGGGAGCAGATAGAAAAACACTCCCGTCCCGAGCGGCTGCGCATGGCCCTTGAAGAGCTGGGGCCGACGTTTATCAAATTCGGTCAGCTGCTCTCCACCCGTCCCGATTTTGTTCCGCCTGATTATCTCACCGAACTGGCCAGGCTCCAGGATCGGGTGCCGCCCTTTTCCTACGAGGAGGTTGCCCAGATTTTCCAGGAGGAAATGGGCCGGGAACCGGAAGAAATCTTTGAATACTTTGACGCCGAGCCCATGGCCGCCGCATCCATCGGTCAGGTGCACCGGGCCCGGACCCTGGCCGGGGAGGAACTGGTGGTCAAGGTTCAGCGGCCGGGTATCGAGAATGTCATTGCCGTGGACCTGGAGATCCTGGCCCACATCGCCCAGCTCATGGAGCAGTATCTCGAAGAGGTGCAGGGCCACAGGCCCTCGGTGATCGTCGAGGAATTTGCCCGCAGTCTGTCTCAGGAGATAGACTTCACCATTGAACTGTCATCCATTCAACGTTTCGCCCGCCAGTTCGAGGGTAACCCCAATATACATGTGCCCGCTGTCTACAAGCAGCTCTCCACCGAACGGATCCTGGCCATGGAATACGTCGATGGGATCAAGGCCTCGGAGCTGGATCTGCTGCGTGAAAAGGGATATGACCTGAAGCTGATCGCCCGGAGGGGCTCCATTCTGGTCATGGAACAGGTCTTTGTCCACGGCTTTTTTCATGCCGATCCCCATCCGGGCAATATCTTCGTCCTGCCGGGTAACGTGATCTGTTTTATCGATTTCGGCCAGATGGGACGCTTGAGCCGCACAGACAAAGAGGATTTCACCAACCTGGTTTTAAGTATCGTGGCCGGTAATGAGCGCAAGGTTACCGAGGGAGTGTTGCGGCTGACCATTCATCATCGGGAGATCAACCGGAATGCTCTGGCCCGCGATCTTGGTGACCTGATCGACCGTTATCTCTATCTGCCCCTGGGCGAGTTGCAAGCGGGAAAAATGCTCCAGGACCTTCTCGACCTGGTGGCAAGGCACGAACTCTACCTCAAACCCAATCTCTATCTCATGATGAAGGCGTTGTCCACTGTCGAAGGGGTGGGGCTTATGCTCGATCCGGAGCTGGAGTTGATCACCCTGGCCAGGCCCTTCATGCGCCGCATCCAGATGGACAGGTTGAAGCCGGGCCGGATTGCCGAGGAGGTCGGAGAGACCGGTTCGGAATACCTCCATCTGATCCGGGAGCTGCCCGAAGAGCTACGCTCAATCGTCAGCCAGATGCGTCACGGACGGATGAAGATGGAGTTCGAGCACCGGGGGCTACAGCCGCTGCAGGCGGTTCTTGACCGGGTGTCCAACCGGATCGCTTTTGCCATTGTCCTGGCTTCGCAGATCATCGGTTCCTCCCTGGTAGTGCTTTCCGATATTCCGCCCAAGTGGAACGGAATTCCGCTTATTGGCCTGATAGGTTTTCTCATGGCCGGGATCATGGGATTCTGGCTCCTGCTTTCCATTATCCGCCATGGACGCATGTAGACCCGCCAGGTGATCATGAAAGATATCTGTGAGCAAATACTGGACCTGCAGGAACGGGGTGAGGCCGGGGTCCTGGCCACCCTGGTGGAACGGAGCGGGTCCGGATCACGGCCGGTGGGTGCCAAGATGCTGATTCTGAACAGCGGTGGAACCGTTGGCAGTCTTGGGGGCGGGGCGATTGAGGCGGAGGTTGTCCGTTGTGGGGCCGAAGTGCTGGAAAGCGGCGAGCCACGGCTTGTCACCATCAGTCCTCAGTCAGGTGAAGAAGACCGGTGCGGCGGTCGGGCAGTGGTCTTTCTGGAGCCGATACTGTCTGGCAAGAACCTGATCATATTCGGTGCGGGTCACGTGGGCCGGGCAGTCGCAGGGATGGCCATTCTGGCTGGATTCCAGGTAACCCTGGTCGATGACCGGGAGGAAATGAGCGGCAGTCGGGAGGGCGTCGGCGCCAGGTTTCTCCAGCGCAGCGTGGAACATTTTTTCGTCGACATCAATGTGACCTCCAAGACATATCTTCTTATCTGTACCCGCAGTCACAGCATGGATCTCGAGGTCCTGCGCCAGGCCCTGCGGACACCGGCCGAGTTTATCGGGCTGCTCGGTTCGCGTCGCAAGCGGGAAAATTTTTTTTCCATTCTGTGTCGTGAAGGTGCAGCCAGGGACGATCTTGAGAGGGTGGTTTGCCCGGTGGGCCTGGCCATCGGCGCGGTCACTCCGGAGGAGATCGGGGTCGCCGTGGTGGCCCAGCTCATCGAGCGCTACCGGAAGGGGATCTCTTCAGCCGGGACCTTTGTGCAGGACGCGCAGTGAGCGGGAGGAAAAGAAACTCTTCCCGGCTCCGGCCTTGACATAAACCGAGTCAGACCTATAATTTACCTGAATGTCTCCGGTCTGTCGCTGATTTCTTCACTGTCGATTGACGCTTCCTTCAGGGATTCTTCATGGTCTGTTGCGGTCGGACAGTGATGAAAGACGGGGCTTCTCCCGGGTCACTTGTCTGGTTGGCAGCCATGCCGGTTTATCCCCTGGCAGCCGGTTCGTCTCCTTGTCCGCATTGGCCAGGGATCGCCTGCTCATTCTTCTCAAATACTTGCCACAGGAGTCCATGTCCGAACGTATAGGTTTTATCTCTACCCGGTTTGCAGGTACCGACGGAGTGTCTCTGGAGTCGGCCAAATGGGCCGAAGTGCTCTGGCAGGACAAACACCTCAGCTTCTGGTACGCAGGAGTTCTTGACCGTGGAAGGGATGTATCCATGTGTGTGCCCGAGGCCTATTTCGGACATCCTGAGAACGAGTGGATCAATCGACGTATCTGGGGGCAGACCAGGCGTTCTCCCCGGGTTACCCGCCGTATCCGCGACCTGGCGGAGTATCTCAAGGGAACCCTGTACGATTTTGTCGACCAGTTCGATATCTCCATCCTGATCATTCAGAACGCCCTCACCATTCCCATGCACCTGCCCCTGGGGGTGGCCCTGGCCGAGTTTCTGGCCGAGACCGAGATGCAGGCCATTGCTCACCACCATGATTTTTACTGGGAGCGGAGCCGGTTCCAGGTCAACAATGTTCCGGATTTTCTGGATATGGCCTTCCCACCGCGGGATGTCAATCTTCAGCACGTGGTGATCAACCAGGCTGCCCGGGAAGAGCTGGCCCTGCGTAAAGGGATATCATCCATGCTGGTTCCCAATGTGTTCAACTTCCATGAACCTCTGGATTACAAGGATGACTATGGGGCGGACATTCGGGCTGAAATGGGCCTTGGTCCAGATGATCGGGTTATTCTGCAGCCGACACGAATCGTACCCAGGAAGGGTATTGAGCACTCCATTACCCTTGTCCAGCGCTTGAACGATTCCCGCTGCAAGCTGGTCATTTCCCATGCCGCCGGGGATGAAGGATCGGATTATCCAGAGCAGATTATTGAGCTGGCCCGCATGGAGGGGGTGGATTTGATCCTGTTTGGCGACCGGGTGGGCGACCGGCGCCACATAAACGGCGAAGGAAAGAAGATTTACGTGCTCCATGACCTGTATCCCCATGCTGATCTTGTTATGTATCCCAGTATCTACGAGGGGTTTGGCAATGCCCTGCTGGAGGCTTTCTATTTCAAGGTGCCCATTATCGTCAACCGGTATCCGGTCTGGGTCCGTGATATCGAGCCCAAGGGGTTTCAGGTGCCGGTCATGGAAGGGTTTGTCAATAAACGGATCGTGGAGAATGCCCGTCGCCTGCTTGAGGATCGGTTATACCGACAGCAGATCGTCGATTACAACTACGAACAGGGAAAGAGATACTACAGCTACCCGATTCTACGGTACTGTCTGCAGACACTGCTCAATAATATCAAGTATGGTATCTGACCGGAAAAAGATGCCTGCCAGGGAAGCGTAACCTATGTGGAGACTTATCAACACCTTCAAGGAGCGCCTGAGGCCACGGCTGGAGATGCTCTATCCGGAGCATAACACCGATCGGTTGCTGGAACGGGTCGCGCTTATGGCCAGCCGCTACAACTACCTGGAGGAGCGCTGCAGGAAAGACCGGCCCTGCTGGGACCAGACCAGTGTGCTGTTGATCACCTATGGTGACATGCTGCTTCATCCGGAAAAGAAGCCTCTGGTCGCCCTGCATCGCTTTTTGAAAAAGCATCTCTATTACGTGGTCTCCGGTATTCATATCCTGCCTTTTTTTCCTTACAGCTCTGATGATGGATTCTCGGTCATCGATTATCGCCGGGTCAACCGGGAGTTGGGAACCTGGAATGATATCACCAATATCTCCAGGGATTTCCGCCTGATGGTGGACCTGGTTCTCAACCATGTCTCCAGCCGCTCCCACTGGTTCGAGGATTATGTGGGCGGGGTCGCGCCGGCGAGGGATTATTTCATCGAAGTGGATCCGGATACCGACCTGTCCATGGTGGTCCGGCCCCGGACCACTCCGCTGCTGACTCCGGTGGAGACCATTGGCGGCAAGCGCTGGGTGTGGACCACGTTCAGTTCCGACCAGGTGGATCTCAACTATAAGAATCCCGATGTGCTGCTGGAAATGCTCGATATCCTGCTCGGTTACGTGGCCAGGGGAGCGGCCATTATCCGGCTGGATGCCATTGCCTATCTCTGGAAGGAGATCGGTACGCCCTGTATCAACCTGCCCCAGACCCATGAATTGGTCAAATTGTTGCGGGATGTGGTGGACAATGTGACTCCCGGGGTCCTGCTTCTGACGGAAACCAATCTTCCCCATGAACAGAACATCAGTTATTTTGGCCAGGGTGACGAGGCCCACCTTGTCTACCAGTTCAGCCTGCCGCCCCTGCTGCTGCATACCCTCCATACCGGGTCGGCCCGCCACATCCGGCAGTGGGCCGCGCAGCTGGAGCCACCGCCCGAGGGGTGTGTCTTTCTGAATTTTACCGCCTCCCATGACGGCATCGGGGTGCGGCCTCTGGAGGGGCTGCTGCGCTCCGAGGAGATCGAGCACCTGGTGGCGACTGTCCGGGCCTGCGGTGGTCTGGTTTCCTGCCGCCGGGGCGAGGACGGGGTCGAACAGCCCTATGAACTTAATATCACCTATTTCGATGCTCTCAGGGATCCGAAGAATCCGGATGACGAAGAGCTCCATGTTCACCGCTTTCTCTGTTCGCAGATCATCATGCTTGGTCTGCGGGGTATCCCGGCGATTTATTTCCATAGCCTGACCGCCACCGCCAATGATCTGGAGGGGGTCAGGACCACAGGACAGAACCGGGCCATCAACCGGCGACGGTGGCAGGAAGAGGAACTGCGTGAGCTGCTGGGAGACCCTGAGACCGTGACCGCCAGAGTGTTCCGCCGTTACATCGAACTTCTTCGTCTGCGCCGCAGGCAGGCCGCCTTTCATCCGGACGCGGAGCAGGAAGTGCTCGACCTGGTGGATTCCCTGTTTGGTATTGTCCGGATTCCTTCCCATGATCGGATGATCGTCTGCCTGCACAATGTGAGTCCGGCCGTCCAGGAGGTTTCCATGGAAAAGCTTGGTCCGTTCGCCGGCCGCTCCACACTGCATGATCTCATTTCCGGTAAGGAATTCCACGACACTGTGAAGCTTAAACCATACCAGTGTTGCTGGCTTATCTGAAACTTGAACCCGTGAGCGTCCGATAGCGGGTCGGATGCTCACGGGTTCAGGTGAAAGGTACAGTCAGCCCCGAAACTGAATGGTCAGATGGAGGGAACCATGGGTGACATTACCACACAGAAGTACGTCTGTCGGCGATACACTGCTCAGATTACGGAGCACAGGCCCTGGGGAAGGTTCACTGTGTTGGCTGACGAAGAGGATCACAAGGTGAAACGGATCGTCGTTGCGCCTGGGCAAAGACTTTCCCTGCAGCGGCATCGTCATCGCCGGGAACACTGGCTGGTGGTTTGCGGCCGGGCCGGAGTGACCCTGGGTGACCGATTCCTGGTTCTGGGGCCTGGGGAATCGGTTGATATTGCCCGGGGAGCTGTGCACCGGGTGCAAAACGATGACCAGGATGACCTGGTCTTTATCGAGGTCCAGCTGGGTGATTATTTTGGTGAAGACGATATTGAACGACTTGAAGACGACTATGGCCGGAGCGTGGCCTGAGGTAACAGCGCAATGGAGAAAACAGCCAATGATGCCATGACGTCCCTTGCTATTGAAAGGATACTCGACCAGGTGCGCAAGCTGCCCCAGGAGCTGGAACCGTACAGGGAAATGCTGCTGGCCAACGTGGTCATGATCGGCGAGATCCCGGGGCCCACCTTTGGTGAAGAGGAGCGGGTCCATTTTCTGGTCCAGCGTTTCACCGAATGCGGTCTCCAGAACTGTTCGACCGATGAGGCCGGCAACGGTCTGGCCATTCTTCCTGGAACCGAAGGGGATAAGGCCATCCTGGTTTCGGCCCATACCGATACCCCTTTTCCGGCCACCATCGATCACACCTATACGGTCAGTGCCGGCAAAATTCGTGGTCCCGGGGTGGCCGATGATATCCTCGGCTTGGCAGTGCTTGCCACCCTGCCCACTATCCTCGAGGGACTGGGATTGCGATTTTCGTACGATATTGTGCTGATGGGGGCCACCCGCAGCCTGGACATGGGAAACCAGTCGGGTCTGCGGTTTTTTCTTGCCAATACTGATCTGCGGCTCAAGGCTGGTATAGCGGTGGAGGGGGCCTCCCTGGGCCGGCTCCATTTTCGTTCCATGGCCTCGCTTGGCGGAACCATAAGCTGTCATGTGGACCGCAAGGTGAGTCAGCGCAGTGCTATCGATGTGTTGAGCCAAATTATAACAAGGCTGCGCGAGATCGACATGCCGCGGGAGAGCAATACCGCGCTCATCCTCGGGTCTGTCAGCGGAGGTGCCTCCTATAAGGTACCGGCCCGTAATGCCCGGCTCAAGTTTCAGCTCCGTTCCGACTCGGACGAGGTCGTCCGGGAGATCACAGGCCTGATTAATCGTATTCTTGACGAGATGGCCCTGCAGGCCGGTGTTTCGGCCCACCTGGAGGTGATCGCCAGGACCAGGTCCGGCGGGATCAGTTCCAGCCATTCCCTGGTTATCCAGACCCGCAGGATCATGGCGGTCCTCGGGATAGAGCCCCGATATTCCATCTATTCCTCCATCATGTCCGGATACGTGGAGCATGAACTGCCGGCTCTGGGTGTGGGGATCAGCAACGCCGATAACGTCAACTATGAGGATGAATTTGTGGAGATCGAGCCGATCATGACCGGGGTGGCGCAGTTGATCGGCATCCTGCTCGCCATTGACGGAGGGTGCTGTGTTTAACATAGGCAACTGGATTGAGACCAACACCTTTCATCACGGCCAGTTCTGGGACCTGCTGCGGCTTATCAGGGAAAAGGAGAAACAGGGCCTGACCATATCGCTCTGTATCCCGGCCCTGAACGAGGAGAAGACCATCGGCAAGGAGGTGGTTCTGTTCAAATCCGAGCTCCAGGATCGCTATCCGCTCCTCGACGAGATTGCGGTGATCGATTCGGGCTCCACCGATCGGACCAGGGAAGTGGCGGCTGATTTCGGCGCCGATGTCTACCTGTCGGCCGATATCCTGACGGAGATGGGCTTCAAGAGGGGCAAGGGCGAAAACCTGTGGAAGGCGATCTTTCAGCTCAAGGGTGATATCATTGTCTATGTGGATGCGGACATCAAGAATATCCATCCCCGGTTCGCCTACGGGTTAGTGGCACCGCTCATCTACCGGCCCGAGATCAAGTATGTGAAGGCGTTTTACGACCGGCCGCTGGCCCTTTCCCGGGAAATACGGCCCTCAGGTGGCGGCCGGGTCACAGAGATCCTGGTCCGGCCTCTTTTTTCCCTCTTCTTCCCCGAGTTGACCGCGATTATCCAGCCCCTTTCCGGTGAATATGCCGTCCGCCGCGAGATTCTGGAGCGTATTCCCTTCCCGGTGGGTTACGGGGTGGAGACCTCCCATCTCATTGACGTGTACCAGGAGTGGGGTCTGGAAGCCTTCGCCCAGACCGATCTCGACCAGCGGGTCCACCGGCACCAGCCGACCCGGGATCTCGGCAAGATGGCCTTTGGTATTCTCCGGACCTTTTTGAAGCGACTCAGGGAGCGCGGTATTGTCGGTGACCTGCCGGAACTGACTGCCAATCTTCGTCAGTTCCAGGTCCAGGGCGATCGCTACGAACAGGTGATACATGAGATCTATGAAGAGGAACGGCCGCCCATGATCGAGATTCCTGCCTACCGGGAAAAATTCGATATCCATTGAAGGCCGGGTTTTCCCGGAGCCCCTGGCCGATACCGGCAGGGACGCTCTACTTGTAGAGAACGGCATGAGGATTTTTCTGCTTTTTTCCCGGCCAGCACCACACCGGCCCCAGGCAGGAGACCAGTTCATGATCCTTATGACAGAGCCTTGATACTCCGATGCGTATTGCCATAGTCCATTATCATCTGCAGCCCGGCGGCGTGAGCCGGATCATCGAGCACACTGTGCGCTGTCTTGCCAGTGTGTCAAAGACAGACAAATACAGGGTCTCCCTGGTGGTTCTGACCGGCAAGACCCCGCCCAGCCCTCTGCCGGTCCCGGTCCGGGTCCTTCCGGGCCTGCTCTATGAAGGGGTGCGGGACCCGGTGTCGCCGGCCCGGCTAGAGCAGCAGATGGTGGATGCCGCCACCGATGCCCTGGGCGGGATGCCGGATCTCTGGCATGTCCATAACCACTCCCTGGGCAAAAATCTGGCCCTGCCCGTGGCCCTGCATGGACTGGCCGAAAAGGGGCACCACCTCCTGCTCCACATTCATGATTTTGCCGAGGATGGCCGGCCGGCCAACTATCACCTGATGCTGGATAAACTGGCCGGTCATGATCCGGCGGCCATGTCCCGACTGCTCTATCCCCGCGGTGCCCATGTCCATTACGGGGTGCTCAACCGGCGGGATTGTACTTTTCTCCAGGAAGCAGGGGCCTATGAGGCCTGTCTGTGGCGGCTGCCAAATCCTGTTCGGCTCCCGGATTCGTTACCTGGTGTCCGGGAGCTCAAGGATCCAGGGACAGACGACCAGTGGCGGGAAGAGCACCTCTGGCTCTATCCCACCCGGGCCATCCGGCGCAAGAACCTGGGTGAATTTCTTCTCTGGGCTGCGGTGGCAGGTCCCAACCACCGGTTTGCCACCACCATGGGGCCGGAGAATCCGCGGGAAAGGCCCCGGTACGAGGCCTGGAAGCGGCTGGCGGCCGAGTTGGGGCTGCCGGTGGAGTTTGAGCTCTCCCGTCGTCCGGGACAGAGTTTTGAAGGATTGCTCAGCAAGGCCAGTGCTCTTGTGACCACCAGTGTGGCCGAAGGGTTCGGGCTCGCCTTCCTGGAGCCGTGGTTAGCCGGGCGGCCGGTCTGCGGCCGGGACCTGCCGGAAATAACCGATGAGTTCCGGGATGAGGGGGTCCGCTTACCGCTGCTGTATCACCGGCTCGGGGTGCCGGTGGAATGGCTTGGCCGGGGCAGGATCCGTGACCGGGCCCGGGCTGGTCTTGAGCGGAGCCTGGAGGCCTATGGTCGCCGGCCGGCTTCGGACAGCCTCGAGCGGCTGCTCGAGGTCTGGATCCAGAACGACCGGGTTGATTTCGGGCGGTTGGACGAGGAGATGCAGGAGATTGTCCTGCGCCGAGTGGTGGCCGATCCGCGGGAGGCAACTCATCTTGAGCCTGCCTTTTTCCCTGATCCGGCATCCTGCCTGGAAGACATCGCTCACAACCGGGAGATTCTTGGCGTCAGGTACAGCCTGGAAGGTTATGGAACCAGGCTCATGCAGGTGTACCAGGCCCTGGCCGGAACCACGGCCACCGAGCTGGATCAGCTGGATGGTGAAATTCTGCTGAACCGTTTTCTGGCGCCGGAGAGGTTGACCCTGCTGCGGGTGGATTAGGGAGACAGACAGGTGGAACCCAGGTTGCAACAGTTGATGGCATCCATACTCCGGCCCCTGGAACCGGTTCCCACCGGATACCCGGTTCGGCTGCAGTCGCTCTCTGTGCGTGCTCTGGTCTTTGATCTGTACGGAACCCTGTTTGTGTCGGCCGCCGGAGACGTGGGGGTGGACGCGGCCACCGATAATGTCCTTTCCCTCATGCGGGCCGGAAGAGATGCCGGTATTCCGTCTCTGGATGCAGCAGATGTGGCCGGAGAGGGAATCTCTCTTCTTCACCAGCGTATTGAACAGATCCATCTCAGAGCCGGGGAAATGGGCAGGTTGTATCCCGAGGTGGACATCGTTGCTGTCTGGTTCTGGGTCCTTGAGAGCCTGAAAATTTTCGGTATTCGGGAGGAACAGGTGCGCCTGCTGGCGCTTTCCTACGAGTGCCGTGTCAATCCCATCTGGCCCATGCCCGGTCTGGCCTCAGTCCTTGAGGAGCTCAGGGAGCGGGGCGTTACCCTTGGAATTCTCTCCAACGCCCAGTTTTATACCCGGGAGCTTTTTGAATACCTTCTCCAAGCGTCCCCTGAGCGGTGTGGTTTCAGCCCTGATCTCTGCCTGTGGTCGTATCAGGAGGGTGAAGCCAAGCCCTCGGTGAACCTCTTTACCCGCCTGTCCACCCGGCTGGACCGGTTGGGGATTGCTCCGTCAGAGGTGCTCTACATTGGCAATGACATGCTTAAGGATATCTGGCCGGCCCGGCAGGTCGGTTGGCGAACCGGGCTTTTTGCCGGCGATCGCCGATCTCTCCGGTTGCGGGAGAACGATCCACGGGTGCGCGGAGTACAAGCTGACATCGTGATTTCGGACCTGGACCAGATACTTGCGTGTCTCTGAGCCCGTTTCCGCTTTTTTTCTTCTATCTGATTGCCATTGAAGCTCAGCCTGAACCGGGTCATCAGCCTTTGACCCACAGATAACACCGCACTGTCAGCACTGCATAGACTGCCAGCCAGAGCAGGATACCTCGGAGGTAGAGGCTTTTTTTATTTTTGTTTTTGTTTTTATCTCTCTCCTGCAGGGGAATACAGAGCAGGAGAACTACCAGCGAGGACGGAACAACCACCCCGGCCCAGAAAGGTGGAATATAACGCAGGATTTCCTGGAGGCCAAGGAAGAACCAGGGGCCGGCGATATGCAGCATGCCGAACCGTTCCGGCTCCATGGGGGCGGCGAGAAGGGTGGACATGGCCAGCAGGATGAGAGTCAGGCCGGCATGGTCGCGCCAGCGGGCCCTGTAGCGGCGCAAGTGGGGCCAGACACACCAGCCGCCAAGTACCATCAGGCCGATCAGGTGGTTGGCGTAGACCCTCTTGAAACCACCGGTGGACAGGGCGAAAAGCAGGTTGTTGATCAGGGGGCCGAGTCCCGGTACGGCCAGGGCGATGTGCTCGCCGATGGCCCCGGCAGCCATGCCCGTGGCATCGCCACGCAGGATGTAACCGGTGAACAGCAGTAGAATGGCCACCGGCAGGGAGAGGGTGAGTCGTACCCAGTCTGACCGATTGAAACTGGTTTCCCGGTGGTTTGCCAGTATGGCGGCGAAGTGACAGGCAAGGAGGAGAAAAAAGGCCTGGCTGGAAAAATAATGCAGGGCCCGCCAGAACGACCCGAAGGGAATGATCAGTTCCAGAGTGGCAGTGGAGTAGAAGGGTTCGGAAACGTCGTACTGGAGGGAAAGGACAATGCCGGAGAGCACTGAAACGTAGAGGCTGATCAGCGACATGCTTCCCCAGGGAAGGTCTACCAGCCAGGAGAGACCGGGTCGGGTCAGACCGGCAAGGAGGCGGAGAAGGACTGGCGGTGTGATGGTCCTCATAGGGTCACGATATAGCTGGTAACCATTCCCTTGCTGTCCTTCTTTATCTCCACCGGGTAGGAGGGCAGGTCCAGCCTGGCCGGACCGGCGATTCGTCGTCCTTCCCGGGTAAATCGGCTCTGATGGCAAGGGCATTCTATGATCTGCCTGTCTTCGAGAAAATTGACCCGGCATCCAAGATGGGTGCAGATCCGTGATACGGCATGGGCTTTGGTTTTGTTATCTCCAAAGAGGAGAAAGTCACGGTCGATATGGACACCGCTGGCAGGCAGAGGGGCCTTGACAGTGACATGGCGCGGTTTTGGCGGTACGGAAAAGCCGAGGAAACGGAAAAGCGGCCAGGACAGGAGTACCGCGGCAATGGCGGTGGCCCAGGTGAGCAGGCGACCGAGGTATGTTCTGCGGTTTTGGCCCTGCCGGACCTTCTGGGGGGCCATGATCAGTGCTGGCTGTATTTCTGTTTCAGGGCGGCCTGGACATGGGCCGGCACCACTCCGCTGACATCGCCGCCATGTTTGGCCGCATCCTTGATGATAGACGAGGAGATGTAGATCCAGCGGAAACCGGTCATCAGGAAAACCGTCTCGATTTTTCGCTGCAGTTTCCGGTTCATCAGCGCCAGCTGGAACTCGTAGTCAAAATCGGATACCGCCCGCAATCCCCGGACAATGGCACAAGCCCCGCGTTCCATGGCATAGTCCACGGTCAGGCCACTGGTGGCATCCACCTCTATGCGGCCGTTTTGCTGGCTGAAACATTTCTTGATCAGGTCGATGCGTTCATCCAGGGTAAAGAGCGGGGTCTTCTGGGCGTTGATGGCCACGGCAATGATAATCTTGTCAAAGAGCTGCAGTGCCCGCTTGATAATGTCCACATGGCCATTGGTTATGGGATCAAAAGTGCCGGGATAGATGGCTACGGACTTAGTTTGTCCTTGACCCACCGTCTGTTTTTGACCCACTGTCTGTGCGCTGGTGCGGGGCACGGTCATGATTTCATGGTGTTTTTGAGGTTATCGGTTGGACGCCCGGGTGGCCGATTCATAGATCCAGATTCCGGAATCTCCATATCGGCGGCTGGTTCTGAGCTTGAGATCAACTATGACCTCGGGCAGCACAACACTGTGCCTCTCTTCGACCACGAGCAATCCTCCAGGAGACAAAATACCGGTTTTTTCTACCATCATCATACAGTGATGTGCCAGGTTTTTTTCATAGGGAGGATCGAGAAAGATCAGGTCAAAGCCTGGAAAATCAGCCAGGGACCGGTGGAGCTTGCTGAAATATTTCTCTTTTGAGAGGTCAAGGCGGACCAGCGAAGCGCTGGGGGAGGCAAAACATAGTTTCAGGTTGGTATCGGCCAGGGCCAGGGCGTGGCGGGAGCGGTCAACGAACACCGCATGTCGGGCGCCCCGGCTCAGTGCCTCTATGCCCAGGGCACCGGTACCGGCAAAAAGATCAAGGATCAGTGTCCTGCTGACGCGGTTGCCAAGGATGTTGAACAGGGCTTCACGGGTCCGGTCCGAGGTGGGGCGGATGGTATCCTTCCCTCCCGCAGGGCTGTGCAGTTTCCGGCCTCTGGCTGTGCCACCTGTAACGCGCATGGGGGGATACAGTTGCTTGTCTGGGAGAAACAAAAATTCCCTACAACGGTTCTGAGTCTTCCAGGTCTCTTTTTTGGGTCCGGGTCGCAAACTGGTACAAGGCCAATGCTGGTCCGGAGAGGACGTAGATCAGGGCCACGGCAAAGAGGGTGACGGGCGGCTCTGTGGCCAGGAGGATGATGAACAGGATCATCCCCACCACCATCTGGAAACTCTTTCCCTTGCGGTAGGTGGGTTGTTTGAAGCTCAGGTAGCGGTGCGTTGAGACCATCAGGTAGGAGAGGATGTAGACCAGCAGGAGCAGGGAAAGATGCTTGACAGTATCTGTGGCGCCGAGAAAATGCGCAAACATGACTGTCGTTGCGATCATTCCAGCGGCAGCCGGGCAGGGCAGGCCGACAAAATCATGGCTGGCAGAGTTGTCTTCGACCGTAGAGTTGAACCGGGCCAGTCGCAGGGCGGTGGTGGCCACATAGAGGAAGGCCGCCAGCCAGCCATAGCGGCCGTAGGGCAGCAGGGCCCATAGATAGGCGAGCAATGCCGGGGCCACACCAAAGGAGACCAGGTCACAGAGCGAATCCAGTTCCATGCCGAACCGTGAAGTGGACCCGGTCATTCGCGCTACCCGACCATCGAGACCGTCAAAAATGGCGGCTACCAGGATAGCTATGGCTGCGGCAAAAAAGTTGCCGTTGATGGAGGCCACTATTGAATAGAAACCGGAAAAGAGGCTGCTGCAGGTCAGCATGCAGGGCAGTGGATAAAACTTGTTTGTCTGGGGGGTGTCCATGATGGGCTCCGCTACGGTCAGGTTGTGGATCAGGTTCTGTTTCCTTGTTCAGATTGTCACTGTTTGTTTCTACAGTATACCAAGTTTGGTTTCTCCGGCCCGTACTTTCTGGCCTTTGCTTACCTCGATGCGGGTCTCCAGGGGCAGGTAGATGTCAACCCTGGAGCCGAACCGGATCAGGCCATACCGCTGGCCCGGCTGGACCCGGTCCCCTCTTTCGGCCCAGCAGACGATACGCCGGGCAATGAGACCGGCCACCTGAACGACGACATATTCAAGTCCGGTGTCGGTCCTGATTGTCAGGGCGCAGTACTCGTTATGCAGGGCTGCCTTGTTTTTGTCCGCCGAGTAGAATTTTCCCGGCTGGTGCGATATGCGCTCGACCACTCCCCCGTATGGAATCCGGTTGACATGGACACTGAAGACATCCATGAAAATAGAAATCTTGACCATCTTTCCCTCGGCGAAGCGGGGGTCTTCGGTCTCTTCGACGAGGATGATTTTTCCATCTGCAGGAGCAACTACGGCATTATGTTCTTCCGGAATGATACGGCTTGGATCCCGGAAAAAAAAGGTAACGAAGCCAGTACAGAGCAGGCCGAGGAGGGCCGCCGTGTCAAAGGCGAGCAGGGCGAGTATCAGGGTGGCGAATCCACTGAAACAGATAAATGGTACGCCTTCTTTGGCAAGAGGTATGGCTGTTTTCTTCATTGGTACAGATTAGCAAAGTCGCTTCATGGGTACAACCTGAATCCTGTTTCAGGATCAGGCCGGGAGGGAATTTGGCGGCGTCTTGCCTGGCTCGCGACCGGGCTTGTCATGGTCGGGGATTCTTACTCCCTTCTGGAAGGACTCTTGATTGACCGGCGGGCCATAATGGGTTGCAGTTTCATGCAAAGAAAAAGGCACAGCCACGGTAGGCCATGCCTTTTTGCTTCGATCTGCAGGGAGCCCGGGATTATTTTTTCGGGGCTCGTGCCATGGCAATGGTACCGGTGCGGATGATTTCCTTGATGCCGATGGGACGCAGGATATCTATGACCGCCTTGATCTTGGATTCGGATCCGGTGACTTCCACCGCGTAAGTGGTGGGGCTGACATCCACGACCTTGCCCCGGAAGATATCGATGATCCGCAAAACCTCGGCCCGGGTGGCTGCCTCGGCTTTAACCCGGATAAGGACCATCTCGCGCTCTACATACTCGCCTTCGCTGATGTCGGTAACCTTGATGACATCGATCAGTTTGTGCAGCTGTTTGCAGATTTGTTCGATGATTGCCTCGTCTCCGCGGGTGACCAGGGTCAGGCAGGATACCTTGGGGTCCAGGGTCTCTGCCACGCAGAGGCTTTCGATGTTGAAACCCCGGCCGCTGAAGAGACCGGTGACCCGGGAAAGAGCGCCGGGTTTGTTCTGAAGCAGTACTGAGAGTGTATGTTTCATGGATCTATCCTGTAGTAGGCTGAAGCTTAGTCGTAAAAGGGCCGTTACGGTTCGCTGACCGGGTTAGACCAGCAGCATCTCAGTGGTGGCCTTTCCTGCCGGTACCATGGGGAAAACGCCTTCCTCGCGGTTGATGTGGAAATCCATGATAACCACATTGTCCGTTGCCAGGGCTTCCTTGATGACAGGTTCAACTTCATCCTTGGTCGTGGCCCGCAGTCCGACAGCGCCGTATGCCCTGGCCAGTTCAACGAAGTCCGGGGTTACTTCCATGGGGGTTGCGGAATAGCGGCGGTTGTAGAACAGTTCCTGCCACTGGCGAACCATGCCGAGGTAGTTGTTGTTGAGAATGGCAACCTTAACCGGTGCTCCCCACTGCTTGGCCGTGGCCAGCTCCTGGATGTTCATCTGGATAGAACCGTCACCGGCAATATCGATGACCGTGGCGTCAGGTATTGCCAGCTTGGCGCCGATGGCTGCCGGCAGACCGTAGCCCATGGTGCCGAGGCCGCCGGAAGTCAGCAGGTGCCGCGGGTTGTTGAACTTGTAGAACTGGGCCGCCCACATCTGGTTCTGGCCGACTTCAGTAGTGATGATGGCGTCGCCGCCGGTGAGTTCGTTGAGTTTTTCGACCACAAACTGTGGTTTGATGATATCACCCTCCTCCACGTAGGAAAGTGGATGCTTGTTGTTCCATTCGGCGATTTGCTCCAGCCAGGGCTGGTGTTTTTCGGCAATGGTTTTGCCGTCAAACTCCGGGTAGTCGTCGAACCAGGAGTTCATGGCCCGCAGGGCATGTTTGCAGTCGGCGACAATGGGAATGTCCACTTCGACATTCTTGGATATGGAGGTGGGGTCGATATCGATGTGAATGATCTTTGCGTGCGGGGCAAAGGCATCGAGCCGGCCGGTAACCCGGTCGTCAAAGCGGGCGCCCACTGCGATCAGCAGGTCGCTTTTCGCCACCGACATGTTGGCGGCATAGCTGCCGTGCATGCCGAGCATGCCAAGAGACAAAGGATCGGTTCCAGGGAAGCCGCCCAGACCCATGAGGGTCATGGTGACTGGAATGGTCAGTTTCTGGGCCAGCTCGGTCAGTTCCTTGTTGGCATTGGAGAGGATGACCCCGCCACCAATATAGAGAATCGGCCTTTTTGCGGTGAGCATGGCCCTGCATGCCTTTTCGACCTGGCCGGGATGGGGATCGACATTGGGCTGGTAGGTCTGCATCCTGACCGGTTTTTTCTCCGGATAGGTGATCATGCTCGCCACAACATCCTTGGGCAGGTCGATGAGGACCGGGCCGGGCCGGCCGGAAGATGCCAGGTAAAAGGCCTCACGAATGGTCGGGATCAGATCCCTGGGGTCATTGACCAGGTAGTTGTGCTTGGTGCAGGGCCGGGTGATACCGACAATGTCCACTTCCTGGAAGGCATCGTTGCCGATCAGGGCCCGCGGAACCTGGCCGGTGAGCACGACAATGGGAATGGAATCCATGTAGGCCGTGGCAATGGCGGTCACGCCGTTGGTGGCTCCGGGGCCGGAAGTCAGCAGCGCCACTCCGACCTTGCCGGTGGCCCTGGCATACCCGTCAGCCGCATGCACGGCTCCCTGTTCGTGCCGGACCAGGATGTGTTTGATGTCGGAATCCAGCAGTTCGTCATACAGATCGATGACCGCACCACCCGGGAAACCGAACATGAGATCAACCCCTTCCTCTTTCAGGCATTTAACGATTGCCTGCGCACCTGTCATTTTGCTCATCGAGTGATCCTTTCTTCGATTTGACGTGAAAGTATATGGTTGTAAAAGTAAGCAGCACGTGGCTGTATTTCGTTCAAGCTGCGACAGGCCCAAACCCTGTCCGGCAGGGCGTCGGACCTGCGGGATGCGTTGCCTGCGGGAACTTCCGGACCAGCGACGCTGGTGGAGAATAGCCCTGAAGTATATAGAGCATGGCAGACGGTGTCAAGAAGGAAGCCCTTGTTTTGTGATAAAATTTCCCAATTACTGCTGGAATGTTGTTTGATGTGACCATTGCCTGTCACCAGGTGACAAATTTTGTCAAGTTGAGAAAAATTGTCACGTGTGAACAGC
>NZ_JBPMMS010000013.1:0-195834 GCF_054025815.1 Desulfolithobacter sp.
GAAGGGGTGGTGGAAAAAAGAGGCCGGGAAATGGCCGACCTGCTCTCCCGGGGGCTTGAATTTCATGGTTTTGTCATGGTTCTGGCTCCGGAGCGTTACGATGGGCGACAGGATGCGGACTGGAAAGGTCTCGGGGTGGATTATGTGATAACCGGGCGCTATGAACCCAGCGGTGAGGGCTTGCTGGTTGAGGCAATGCTCATGGACGTAGCGGAAAACAAGATGCTCACCGGTCGCCGTTATCGGGGTGGTGCGGCCCGGCAAGACGATATGGTGCTGAGGCTTTGCGATGCCCTGGTCGAGGAGTTTACCGGAGAACCCGGTATCAGCCGGACTTCCATTGCTTTTGTCTCAGACGCCACCGGACGCAAGGAAGTTTACGTGGCCGATGTTCTCGGGCGGAAGATCCGCCAGATCACCCGCCATCGGCACCTCACCGTCTCACCCCGTTTTTCCCCGGATGGCCGCTACCTGGCATATTCCTCCTATCACCGTGGCAATCAGAACCTCTATATCACCGATCTGCGCCAGAACAAGGTCACCCGGGCTATTTCCCGCCGCAAGGGTATGAACCTGGCGCCGGCCTTTGCGCCGGACGGCAAAACCATGGTGGTGACCTTGAGCAAGGATGGTACCCCTGATCTGTATCTTATGACTGTCCAGGGCAGGATACTCAAGCGGCTCACTGCCAGGACCGGGATCAATGTCTCGCCCTCCTTTTCACCCGACGGCCGGCACCTGGCCTTTGTCTCTGACCGCAGCGGCCGGCCGCAGATCTACATCATGGACATGAAGACAATGCGGACCAGGCGGCTCACCTTTGACGGGGTTGAGAACAGCGAGCCGGCCTGGTCACCCAGGGGTGACCTGATTGCCTATACGTCCATAAAAGATGGTCGGTACCATATCTTTACCATCTCGCCCAGGGGCGGCGAGACTCCGGTCCAGGTCACGTCCGGTCCGGGAGATTTTGAATCACCCACCTGGTCGCCGGATGGCAAGCAGATTTCTTTTTCCCGTAAACTGGACGGGCGGTCGCGTATATGGGCCGTGTTCAAGAACGGCAAGGGTATGCGGTTGTTGTTTGACCTTAAGGGCAATCAGTCCTATCCCCAGTGGTCCAGCCGGCCCAAATGAGCAGCGTTATCAGTCCCGAGAAACCGAACCTGCAAGGTTCAGGATATTATTGATACCCGAGAGAGGCCCTGATGAAAAAAATACGTTCTCTGGCTGTTGCCGGCAGCTGTCTGTTTCTGCTCTGTCAATGTGCGTCCCAGGATGAGATCCGGGATTTGAGTTATCAGATCCGGGTGGTCAATCAAAAAGTGGAAGAGGTCAAGAGTTCCACTGTCAACCAGTTGCAAAAACGCCAGGCCAGCTCGGTCAGTCGTCTTGACGAGGTGAGTGAAGAGGTTCTGCAGCTCAAATCCCAGTTGGAAGAAAACGCCCACTTGGCCACCAGGTTCCGGGAGCAAACCAAGGAAAACATAGCCAACATCCAGGGGATGATCGGTCAGCTGCGGACGGAAAACAGTGGCAGGATTGCCGAGTTGGAAGCGCGGCTCGATCAGATCGAGGCCCGGGTGAATCAGCTGGCCGCAAGCCTTGAGCAGATGCGCAAGGCTCGGATCCAGGCTGCGGAGGAGAGGGCCCGCGAGGCAGCCAGGCGGGCCGAGGAGGCCAGGAAACGGACAGTAGTGGCAGCTTCGGCCGGTACGGATGGAAGCAGTTTTGTCCGGGTCCTGGCCGATCGCAGAAAACGCAAAATCGGCAGGGACCAGGTGGTGGTGGCTCAGTCGGAAGCCGCACCGCAGCAGAAAAAAACTCCGGCAGTGCAGAAGGCCGGAGGGGGGGGAGCCACGGCGACCACCCGGCCTGCTCCGGCAGGGGATCTTTTCAGCCAGGGTATGGCAGAATTCAAGGCTGGCAAGTACAAGGATGCCTACCGGATTTTCGAGCAGGTGCTGGCTGAAAATCCCGGTGGTAAAAAGATAGCCAGAACTCTCTTTTACATGGCAGAGTGCCTGTTTGCCCAGGGCGAGTATGATCTGGCGATTCTCGATTACCAGAAGGTGATATCCAATCACGCCCGGGATCCCCATACTCCCATGGCACTTTTAAAGCAGGGTATCTCCTTTGAAAAACTGACCGACAACGAAACCGCCAAAATTATCTATAAAAAACTGATCAAGGACTATCCCGATACTCCTGAAGCTGAAAAGGCCCGTAAACGGCTGGAGAAGCTGTAGGATACCCTCCGGTACCCCACCAGGCAAAGGGTATGGTAAAGAAGGCGAAGCACTCTTTGGCCGGAAAAATACGCCTGGATGAACTCCTGGTGGTACGGGGCCTGGCCACGGACCTGGACGAGGCCAGACGACTGATCGGAGCGGGACAGGTGGTGATTCGGGACGGGAGGTCTGGTCTCAAGGCCGGGACCATGGTGCCCGGGGACCTCCGGCTTGGCCTTAAGGAACGCCGCCGCTTTGTCAGTCGTGGCGGGGAAAAGCTGGAAAGTGGTCTGGAGGGACTTGGGGTGGATGTGCGTTCTCTGGTCTGTGCCGATATCGGCTGTTCCACCGGTGGGTTTACGGACTGTCTTTTGCAGCGTGGCGCGGCCAGGGTGTATGCAGTGGATGTGGGCTACGGTGTGCTTGACTGGAAATTGCGCCAGGACCCCCGGGTGGTGGTCCTGGAACGTACCAACGCCCGTTTTCTCAGCCGGCGGCAGATTCCAGAACCATTGGATTTTGCGGTTCTTGACGCTTCGTTTATTTCCCTGGAGCTGTTGCTGAAGCCACTTGGTGAGCTCTTCGGGGAAGTGGTGCGGATCATGGCCCTGGTCAAACCGCAGTTTGAGCTGCCCCGTGACCTGGTAGCCAGCGGTGGCGTCATCCGCGATCCGGATCTGCACAGGCAGGCCCTGTCCAAGGTTCTTCGTTGTGGTCACAGGATGGGTCTGTTCTGTCAGGGTATTGTCGCCTCGGCGATCACCGGGGCCAGGGGCAATCAGGAATTTTTGATGTATTTAACCTCGGAGCAAGGTTCAGCGGGCGACGTTTTATCTGTCCTGAATTGAGCGTTTCATCCATCTGCAAGCAGAAAAAAGATAACTGATTATTTTTGTTTTTTCAAGGTGTTTCAGGTAGTTATGCGGCGAAGACCGCATGACGGGCGAATTTCAGTACTGGCCGGTACTGTCCAGCCACAGCAAATGATGAAAATCATCCTGGTAACACTGCAAACCAGGGTGATTTTCCGCTAAACGATCATGCCCGGGGACCCGGGCATGCCAACAAGGGAAAACCAGGGCGGAACTGCCCGGGATGCCACCATCCGGCAGAGTTCGGACCGGGAATTCGATTCTGACTGCTGGTTTTCCGATACAGGAGAATTCGATGAAGTTGAAACTGCAGTATGGTCTTTTGTTGATTGTTGCCTGTGTGGTGCTGTTTGGTGTTGCCTCCGGTTCTGCCTTGGCTGCCGAGTATGTCAGCGTGGTCAAGGACGGGGTGAACATGCGTTCCGGTCCGGATACCAAGTATGAGGTTCTCTACGAGCTTCCGGCCGGCTATCCTCTCAAAGTGCTCGGGCGAAAGGGCAAGTGGCTCAAGGTGGTGGACTTTGAAGGGGCCAGGGGCTGGATCTACTCCTCCCTGGTTGACAAGACACCCCATGTGATCGTCTCGGTGAAGACAGAGGCCAATGTACGCTCCGGTCCCGGGACCAGGTATAAGAAAATCGGCTCGGTGGCCCGGGAGGTCATTTTGAAAAAGGTCGACCAGAAGGGCGACTGGGTCAAGGTGTCCCATCCGCAACTGACCGGCTGGATTTACAAGAAGCTCATCTGGCCCTGATCGGACGTATTCATTCCGGCCCGATGTTTCCCCCCTGGCCAGGATGCTGGTGGGCGCCGGGCGTTGAGCCGTCGGTCAAGGGGCCGGAATATCCTTGACGAGCCGGTGGATCGTGTTTTCGAATTGTACCGGCAGGCGCACGACCTGGCCACCCTTGTTTCGAAAAAGCAGGTAGCGCTGTTGTAACCCGAACAGAAACAGATTCCTGGTTATTTCCACATCCTTCTGGCAGTACCTGGTCAGGATCTCCATTCTGCCCTGTCTGAACCATTCAAGGGCCTGCAATCCATTTCCGCTCTTTTGGATTCCCAGGGTGTTCTCCGCCAGCCGGTCAAGGCTGAGGCGATAGCCGAGCTGGGCGGAGATCTCTTCCAGGATGTCAAAAGATGGCAGGCTGGACAGCTTTTTTCGGGTGTAGTAGGAGAGCACCCGGTTGTCAAAGCGTTTGTTGTTGAACCCTACCACCAGGTCGAGGGAAAAGAGGTGGTCGATGAGTTCGTCGATCCGTTCCTCGGTAAAATGCAGATAACGATCCTTTCGGCTGTCGTAGAGCACGGCCACCGAGATGCGCATCAGGTGGGCCCGGTGCCAACCTCCTACCTCCTGGGCCGAGAGCCGGGTTTCCACATCGAAAACACCCCATCGTTCCGGCAGGATTTTTTGTATTTTTTGTATATCTTGTGTGTTTTGTGTGTCTGGCCTCTTTTTCTCCGGGTGGTGGCCTGAGGAGACGGCAGGCCGGTTCTGTTTTGCCGAGGCTCTCTCCAGGGTCTGTGCAGGCCGGGGAAGTGTGTCCGGTCGTCGGGTGTTTTGCTCATCCTTCCGTTCCGGACCCAGGAGCAGGTTCAGGAGATGGAGGCAGGCGTGCTTGTCGATGGGTCGGTTGCCGGAACCGCACTTGGGTGAATGCACACATGAGGGACATCCCCGGTCGCAACCGCAGCAACTGACCGTTTTGCAGGCCTGTTCAAGCAGGGTCTGAATGCCGGAAAATCCTTTTTCGCTCAGGCCGATTCCGCCGGCATGGCCGTCATAGATGAAGACGGCCGGTCCACCTGCCTGCTCATGGAAAGGGTGGGCAATGCCGCCGATGTCGTTACGGTCGCAGAGGACCATCAGCGGCATGACTCCTATGACAGCATGTTCCAGGGCATGGATTGCGCCCATGAAGTGCATCTGCTGTTTTTCCAGCCGACGCTGGATCCAGGTCGGGATATCGATCCACAGTCCCCGGGTCTCAAAGATCTGCGGTGGCAGATCCAGGGGATAACGGCCTGTCATCTTCTGGGAACCGACCAGGTACCGGGCGTAGCCGGTGATGGTCTCCGTGACCCGGAGGACGCCGTAGTGGACCCGGGTGGCCCCGCAGGCAGCAGTGTCCAGCACCTTTATTATTTCAGTGATTTTGCTGGTGGTGGGTCTGGTAAAGTAGGATACAGATACCGGCCTGACCAGAACTTCCCTCCCTTCCAGGTCCAGGCTGTCCACGTGCCAGGTTCTGGCCATGTGCAGGTAGATTGCGCCTGGATGGCACTCCTTTAAGGCCCGCAATCCATCCAGTTCTCCCAGGGGTTCACGGTTGTTCTGCCTGAAAATATGAAAACGGGCACCGCTGCCCCGCAGGTCCACTTCCCGTTGCGGATATTTTCTGGCTGCAAACCAGGTTGTCCCGTCGGCAGATCGCAAAAGCGCGCCCTGACCGGTGAGTTTGTCGAGCAGGGCAGAAAAATGTTCCGTATTAAGGTGGGGTTCATAGGTTGTCAGGGGCAGCTCGGCCGCGGCGCAGACCAGGTGTTGTCCGGCTATGATACGGTTGTCCGGATTAAGGGTGACCGGCTCCACTTCACGCTGGAAAAAATCATCGGGATGGCGCATGAAGTGCTGGTCCAGGGCATCTTCCTGGCCGATGAGGACGACCAGGGATTCCTGTCCTGCCCTGCCTACCCGGCCGGCCCTTTGCCAGGTGGCCATTATGGAGCCGGGATAGCCTGCCAGGATACAGATGTCCAGGTTGCCGATATTGATCCCCAGTTCCAGGGCCGAGGTGGAAATCACGCCCAGAAGCTGTCCGCTGGCCAGTTTTTCTTCTATTGCCCGCCGATCTTCAGGGAGAAATCCGGCCCGGTAGGACGCGATTTTCTGCTCCTGTTGCCGTTTTTGGAGACGCCGGGAGGACCACATGGTAATAAGTTCGGTCATCTTTCGGGACTGGGTATAGACAATGGTGCGCAGCTTGCGGTGCAGGGCTGCATCCAGGAGCATGGTTGCGCTGCCGGCGGCCGAGTCGTGCGGTTGCAGGAGGATGACGTGCCGGGTGCCCCGCGGTGCTCCGGAGCGGGTCACTGCCTGAACATGCCGGCCCAGCAGTTTGCGGCCAAGCTCTGTCGGGTTGCCCACCGTGGCCGAGGAGAGAACAAAGACCGGATCTGCACCATAGAGACGGCAGATCCGCTGCAGCCGTCGGAGCACCCAGGCCATGTGCGAGCCGAAGACTCCCCGATAGGTATGGACCTCGTCGATGATCACATGGGTGAGGTTGGCAAAGAGGTGTCCCCATATCTCGTGGTAGGCAAGAAGGGAAAGGTGGAGCATGTCCGGGTTGGTGATCAGAATGGAGGGTAGTGACTCCCTGATTTTTTTGCGTTGATGTGAGGTGGTGTCTCCGTCATAGATGCTGCATATGGCCTGGGGGAACACTGTCTTTACGGACAAATGCTCTGCCAGGGAGGTTATGGTCCGTGCCTGGTCCTGGGCCAGGGCCTTGAGCGGAAAGAGGTAGAGAGCCCTGGCCTGCGAATCTTTCAGCAGAGCGGCAAAGACCGGCAGATTGTATATCAGGCTCTTGCCGCTGGCCGTGGGTGTGGATACGAGGACGTCATTTCCCTGCTGGATCAATTCGATGGCCTCGGCCTGGTGGGAATAGAGGGCGGGTATGCCCATGGCCTCCAGCAGGCTGGTCAGGGGTCCGGGCAAAACTCTGGTATTTTTCGCGGTCCCGGCATCGATGGCTGGAAAAATCCTGTGGGCCACGACCTGGGGACCGAACCGGTCCGAGTTTTTCAGGGCGTTGACATATTCTCCAACTGGAGAAGGTTTTTCAGGCACTGGAATAATTTTTTAAGTTTTATGTTTTTTGTTTTAAATGTTAAGTTTACTTTTCGTTCCCGCATTATGTCCGGTAGCGCTGCCGGCGGAGAGCCTGAACCCTGTGCATCAGGGAGTGGGTGTCCGCGCATCTGTTCTCAGGACAAGTGATAACCAAACATCTTGAAATCTCTGTATCATGCTGACTGTAGCCACTCTCGGACCTGAACACTGCCATGCCTGGCAGGCCGCCAAAATGTATGCTCCCGGTGCCGGGATACGGCTTTATCCCCACACCACCGGGCTGATCGAAGCCTTTGCCGCCGGCGAGGTGCAATTGGCCATCGTGCCCATCTATAATACCAGGGAAGGGGAGAACAAGCAGTATTTCCGTCTGTTTGAAAAAATAAGAGATGGCTACTGGATCGACAATATCCTCCTGCCGGCCCATTTGTCGCTGGGCGTTTTCGATCCGGCCATCTCCAAAGAGGATCTGCAGGTCCTGGTGGGTAAGCGTCCTGTTCTTGGTCAGAGCGAGGAGTATATCACCAGCAATTTCCCCGACATCACCTTGATGAGTGTCACAGACCTGGACCGGGCTGTCCATGAAATCCGGGAACTGGGTCTGCCGGGACGCGGGGTTATTGATACAGAAGAGATGCTTGTCGCCCGCGGGCTGCATATTCTTGAACGGGAAGTGGCGCCCCATAACAGGACCAGGTATGCAGTGCTGGGGCCGGAGTTGGCTGTGCCCACCGGATATGACGCCACCGCCTTTATCACCCGGCCCCTGGAAGACCGGCTCGGTATGCTTGTGGATATTCTTGGTGAGTTTTCCAGGCGTGGGATCAATATCCTGGACATGCGGGCTGAAAACGATGTCAAAACGCAGAAACTGCAGATCTATATCGAGGCTGAAGGGCATATCCAGGATCCGGTAATGGCCGATGCCATTGTCCATGTGGAAAACCGGGTGATTCAGGTGCCGGGTTCCATTCGTCTGCTCGGCTCTTTCCCCCGGCTGGATATGCGGGTGAAATACATCCGTTCGTTTGGCTTCATCGGTACCGGCGACATGAGCAAATGGTTTGCTGACCGGTTGCAGCACGAGGGATATGAGGTGCTTATGAGTGGCCGTTCCACCACCCTGCGGCCCGAGGAGATGATAAACCAGGTGGATGTGGTGGTGGTCTGCGTACCCATCTCCGCCACAGTGGAAACCATCCGCCGGTATGGTCCGCACATCCAGGACGGTAAGGCTCTCATCCTGCTGGCCGGAGAGTCGGAGACCACCCTGGATGCCGCCCTCGAGGTGACCGGGTCCGGGGTCGAGGTCATGCTGGTGCATAACCTCTGGGGTCCGCAGGCCGCAACCATGAAAGATAAGAACGCCATCGTCGTCCGTACGCCGCGCAGTGGACGGCTGTGCACCGAGTTCGAGGCTTTTCTCTACAAACATGGGGCCGATATTTTTCATGATTCACCCGGTAAGCACGATCTGCTGATGGGGGTTGGCCAGAAACTGCCCACCGTCATATCGGTTGCCCTGGCCATGACCCTGGAAGCAAACGCGATAACCAGCGAGGATATCGCCAGTCATTGTACCCTGACTTCGCTCTATCCCATTCTGGCCATGGCCAGGGTCCACTCGCAGAACCCGCGCACCTATGCTGAGATCATGTCCACCAGTGGGGAAAGCCGTAAGATTGTCCATGATTTCATCAACAACCTCGCCCGGGTTTCGGCCATGGCGGATCAAGCCCAAATCAGCGAGCTTTGCAGGCTTATCGACCACAATTCCGCCTATCTCACTCCGGAATTCCTTCAGGCCCGCATGGCCCAGGCCAAGGCTGTGGACCAGGTGCTTGGGCGGATGGTTCAGGGATCCGGGGTCCGGTTGCCAGCGGAAGAAAATGACAAGCAGGGCCCTTGATTTCAGGGTGTTGTGGTACGGATGGCTGAAAAACCGGCCCGTCCGGCGCTGCAACAATCGTATGAGTTGACCCTGTGGATTGGAATGAGTACCATTGCTGGCTGTGAGAAGGCCCCGTCCTTGTCCGTGACAGGGAATCCATCGATGGTCTTTCCTGTACGGGCCTTTGTCGTGTGGTAAGGACAAGTGAAACGAGATTATAAAAAGAAATTTTCCCCCAACACATTTCTGATCATTCTTTTCATTGGCTGGTGTCTGTTCCTCTTTGTCCGTTCCATGGGGGACGGTGGAGGAATGAGCTGACAACCCTTTCCTGTTCCACAGGATGGTGGAACCAACTGTGCACTGCCTCTAAAGAAGGATACTGTCAGATAAAGAAAGGAGACACGAAGTCATGCTGGAACTTGCACTGAAATTTCTTGAAGAAAAACATGCCTGCCCCCATTGCAACGAGGAACTCACCCTCTGCCATGCGCCGCCGATCCATGTCGGAGACGGTCTTGGCTGGGGCTCCGAGTACCTGTTCATCTGCCTGAACAACGATTGCCCTCTGTTTGTGAACGGATGGGAGTATATCGAAACCCAGTTTGGGCACTCGGGTTCCTATCGGTTCATGCGCATACCCAATTCCGATGAAAGCTACAACATGATGGTGGGCGGCAAGGACGCTTTCACCGGCTCCGTGGTCGATATCGAGGCCCTCAAACGGCAGAATGTCCGGTACCAGAAGGAGAAAGAGGCTACCGCCGCCCTGGACACCTGCGTGGCGGAGAAAAATCTTGAACCGGTTCTCTACCTTCTGCTGGACAATGCAGCCACCCTCAGTGTCCGTAAGCGGGCTGCGGAGCTTTTGGCACCGATCAATGACCTGGCCTGTATCGAACCGTTGCGTAACCATAAATTCTCCAACTCCCACCTGGAGCAGGATATCAATATGGCAATCTCCACTATCCTTAAAGCCCATTATCTGAAGGAATGTCCCTACTGCGCCGAGCTGATCAAGGAGAGGGCGAAATACTGTAAACACTGCCACAAGGATCTGGATTGATTGGATCGTTTTCTACTTGCCAAAGCTTTTTCTTACGTGTATAAGAGCGAAGCACATGGTGAGCGTAGCTCAGTTGGTTAGAGCACTTGGTTGTGGCCCAAGAGGCCGTGGGTTCGAGTCCCATCGCTCACCCCACAGAGAATGAAAAAGGTGTTGCGGTCTGAAAGGACGGCAACACCTTTTTTTGTTTCTAGGTTTGCATGGTGCTCCCTGAAGCCGGATTTTTTCAGCGGGACGGCTTTGTCGGTCCGGTGTGATCTGGCCCGGCTGTCAGGCTTCTTTCTTTTCTTGCCCGGTGGCGTTGTCGATATCAATGCCCTGGTTCTGGTATTTTTTCAGTTTGCGCCACAGCGACACCCGGTCGATACCAAGGATGGCGGCAGCCCGGGTTTTGTTGCCATCCACCGATCTGAGTACCTCAAGGATGTAGCGCCGTTCGTTCTCCTCCAGGGTCAGGCTGGGAACTGTTTCAGCAACGGCCGGATCGTTTGTCTCGTCGGAGTTTGACTGGGCGACGTTGATTGTCCCCGAACCGGTGATCTCGCGCGGCAGGTGGTAGATTTTTATCTCCGGTTCGTTGCACATGGCCAGTGAGCGTTCGATGATGTTTTCCAGCTCGCGCACATTGCCCGGGTAGTCATGGCGCTGGAGGGCGGACATGGCTTCTGGCGAGATTGATTTGATATGATCGTTCGGGTCCGGGTATTTGGCGAGAAAATGGTGCACCAGCAAAGGGATGTCGTCCTTGCGCTCGCGCAGCGGCGGGATGTGCAGGGAGACAACATTGAGTCGATAGAAAAGATCCTGGCGGAAACGCCCCGCCATGGCTTCTTCCTGCAGGTTGCGGTTGGTGGCGGCCAGGATTCGGATATCCACCGGAATCTCCCGCGTCCCCCCGACACGGATAATTTTGCGCTCCTGAAGTACTCTGAGCAGCTTTACCTGCATGGTCATTGGCATCTCGCCTATTTCATCAAACAGCACTACCCCGCCATTGGCTGATTCCAGTAATCCTTTTCGCCATTTTGAGGCACCGGTGAAGGCTTCTTTCTCGTGGCCGAAAAGCTCGTTGAGCATCAGTTCCTCGGTGAGCGCACCGCAGTTGATGGGCAGAAACCGGTTGTTGGCCCGCGGACTCAACTCGTAAATGGTCCGGGCGACAAGCTCCTTGCCGGTGCCGGTATCGCCGGTTATCAGCACATTGCAGTCCATCTGTGCCACCTGGGCGATGTCATCCTTGAGCCGCAAAATGGCATGGTTCTGGCCGATGAACTGGGTTACGCCTCCCTTGGTGTTTATCTGCCGACGCAGGTTGAGAACCTCACGGCGGAGCATGGTTTTTTCCAGGGCCCTTGAGACCAGATCACGCAATTTGTCTATGCTGAAAGGTTTGGGCAGGTAGTAAAAGGCTCCCCTGTCCATGGCCTCCACCGCCGAGTTGACAGACGCATAGCCGGTGATGATGATAACCTCGGCGTCCGGGGCCATCTCCTTGACAGCGGTCATCACCTGCAGTCCGTCCACCTGTGCCATCTTCATGTCGGTGATGACGAGGTCGAAACGGTGAGATTTCAGTTTTTGCAACGCCTCTTCACCACTGGCCGCTTTCAGGACTGAATAGCCCTCTTTTTCCAGTACATGGGAGATGTTTTCGCGGTTTACCAGGTCGTCATCGACCACCAGTATGTGTGTGTCAGTCATGGTGTGTAAGGTTTGGGGTGTCCTGAATATACAAGTTTTCCGGTGTGCTCACTATTGATGTCGTACCGGGTCGATGGAGATGGCCGTATCCGCTGCAACGCGTAGATCGGACTTTTTGCGACGCCCTCAACGGTGTGGTCTTTCAAATCGGGGTCTTTTGCTCGGGCAAGGGCAGGATAATGATAAACATGGTCCCCATACCCTCTTCACTTTCCACCGAGATCGAGCCTCCGTGTTTGTTGATAATGCCATAGACCACTGCCAGACCCAGGCCCGAACCCTCTCCTTCGTTCTTGGTGGTGAAAAAAGGGTCGAATATCCTTCCAATATGTTCGGGAGCTATTCCGCAACCGGTGTCACGTACCCGAAGAACAACCCGGCTCCGCTCCGGTTGACTGGCAGCGGAAAAAGAGATGGTTCCCGGGCTGTCGCCAATGGCCTGGATCCCGTTCAAAAGCAGGTTCAAGATAACCTCGGTCATCTTGTGACGATCCAGGCGCAGAACGATGTCCTCGGGAATAGCGATTTCCAGCTGGATCGTTTCGGGAATCTCGTTGGCAGCCAGCTTGACCGCCTGTTCTACCACATCGGTCAGGGCGACCAGGCGGGGAAAAAACGTATGTTCTCTGGAGAAATCGAGCAGGCTGGAGACTATTCTGCCGGCACGCATGGCCTCATTATGGATGGTCTCCAGCATCTGCGAGGTTATTTCCGGGTCTCCGCTCTCCAGCTCGGACAGGCCGATCTGGCTGGATGTGGCGATATTATTGAGCGGATTGTTGAGCTGGTGGGCCGCGCCGGCGGCCAGGGTGCCCAGGGAGGAGAGCTTGTGGAACTCGATGAGTCGTTTCTGATCTTCTTCCAGCTCCCTGACCATGTGATTGAAAGCCTTGAAAACAGCCTGGGTTTCGTTAGCACCCTTCGGATCCGTGACAATGGTCTGGAAGTTGCCGTTGGCGATATCAAGAGCAGCCTGTTCCAGTTTTTTGAGTGGCTGAAATACACCGCGCCAGACGTAAAGAGAGATCAAGATGGAAACAATCGCAGACAGGGCCACAATGATGAGCAACTGTTGTTTGAAACGATCCACCATGTCTCTCTGCCTGGTCTGGCTTTTCAGGAGAAGTTGACGGCTGAAGGATTGCAGCCGGTCTCCACTGTGGCGGATATCTCTTATCAGCGGTTCAGGCCAACCCTGTATGGCCGCGGTTTTTTCCAGTTTGTTCAAGAGCCGCCCATACCTGTTCAGTTCCTGGATGGGGTCTTTCCCGGAAAGATCGGGGTCGTTTGTCAGGGGTAGATTTTTCAGTTCCTGGTTCAGTTGACGGGTCAGGTCCCGGTTTTTTTCAAGGTCATGTTCGCTTTGGTACAGAAGATAGCTTTCTTCGCTCTGCCGGAGCAGCTCCACCAGCACGTTAAGCCGACTGTAGCGTTCCATGGTTTCGAGTCCGGTGTCGAACTGCCTGAAATCGTGGAACGGAATCACGCAGAGGATACCCAGGATAAGAAAATGGGTGATGCAGCTCAAAATGAGCCTGTTTCGCTGGTTAATGCGCATATTTCAATCAGAGGGGTCCGGGTTCCATGATCAAAAAACAGTCTGAACTCAGTCTGCCCTGTGTCATATCGCAACATGTTGCCAATTGCAACACTTCTCTTGTTTGCGGCAGACAGTCTCGGCTGCTCATTCTCGTTCCCTTGTTGCACTTTGTAACACCAGGAGGTCTAGATCTGTTTCAGAGTGCAACGAAAAGGTGCGTTTTAATGGATTGGCTGGATCTGTGTTCTTATTTTTTCTGTATAATATATTGAAATAAATAAAAAATATTCTCTTGGTCTTT
The DNA here is from genome assembly GCF_054025815.1 of Desulfolithobacter sp. Taxonomy (NCBI): domain Bacteria; kingdom Pseudomonadati; phylum Thermodesulfobacteriota; class Desulfobulbia; order Desulfobulbales; family Desulfobulbaceae; genus Desulfolithobacter; species Desulfolithobacter sp. The sequence continues at coordinate 13,465 of NZ_JBPMMS010000013.1, forward strand.
TGTGGCATAAAAAGTGCTAAGTATCATGTTTGATACGCAACGTCCATGTGTGAAGGGCTGTTTGCAGGGTATTCCTGAACCTTATTTCTGCTGAAAAGAACCAGCGATGGCTGCACAAAGTGATGTTCCGAAAATTCTTGTTGTCGGCGGAGAGAGATTCTCCGATTCACTGACAGCCTATGCGCTCAAAATGGCACAGAAGCTCGACCTGGAAATCATTGCTCTGAATGTGGATGAAAAGATTCTCGATCTTTCCGCAGACGAGCAGGCTGCCGCAAGGGCGGCCTTTTTCGAGACAGCCGAGCAGAGCGCGGCTGATCTGGCCGAAAAGGCAGAGGCCATGGATATCAATTTTACCTCGATGGTGGTGGTGAACAGGATTCAAACCACCATCGAGAATATCCTGAATCAGGAGTCCGGGGTCCGTTACATCCTGTCGGAACCGGCACCCGACAGATCAGAGCACCACCGTGACCGGGTACAGAACCCGGTTCTTCAGCTGGTTGGTCCTGAAACCCATCATATCAATCCAGTATCTGTTAGAGACGAAAAAGAGAAGTGAGGGAGTATGAAGGCCCGGAGGCCGAGACCATCGGGTTGTTATCCTGTGATCCGGTGGAGAGACCAGGGTATATGCCAAGCCAGGTTAATTGAGATTTTGCAATACAAAGGAGACGTACAAAAATGGCTGTCATAACAATTTTCAGTGCAGATTTTTGTCGGGAAGAAGAGGTGGTACAGGAGCTGGTCACCAAAACCAGTTTCCGACTCAAAACTACGGACGAGATCGTTGCCGAGGCTGCGGTTCTCGCCAAAATGGAAGAGAGCAAGGTGCGCCGGGCCCTTACCTTGAAAACCTCGGTTTTTGAGAAGTTTACCCACGAGAAACAGCACGCCCTGGCCTATATCAAGCTTGTTCTTTCGAAGATACTCATGGTGTCCGCCGGACGCGATCTTATCCTCACCGGTTATGCAAGCCAGATGATTCCCCGGGAGATAACCCATTTTTTCCGGGTCGGCCTCATTGCCGATAAGGAGTTCCGCATCAAGGTTCTGCAGGAAAAGCAGGGCGGTTCAACCCGGGATGCCGAGAAGCTGATCAAGAAGCTTGATGAGGAGCGTGCCCTGTGGCTGAAAAAGTACTGTGGAATCGAAAAACCTTTTGATCCGGCCGATTACGACCTGATCATCCCCATGAACAAGGAAACAGTGACCGAAGCGGCTTCACTGATTATCGGCCATCTCGACGACGAGATCTTCAAACCCACCGCCAGTTCGGAGCAGGCGGTGGAGGATTTCAATCTCCAGGCAAAGGTCGAGGTCGCCCTGGCCAGGAAGGGGCATGGCGTTCAGGTCCAGGTGGTCAACGGGAAGGTTATCCTGACAATCAACAAGAATGTCAGCCGGCTCAACCGTCTCAAGGAAGAGCTCAAAACCATTGCCCAGCAGGTGGATGGCGTGGAATCGGTCGATGTGGTCCTGGGTAAGGACTTCCATCAGACCGATGTCTACCGCAAACATGATTTCAATATGCCGTCAAGGGTTCTTCTGGTGGATGACGAGCAGGAGTTTGTCGAGACCCTCTCTGAACGTCTTGCCCTCAGAAACATGGGATCGGCCGTGGTTCATGACGGTGAATCCGCCTTGAGCCTGATTGAACAGGATAAGCCCGAGGTGATGGTCCTGGACCTGAAAATGCCGGGGGTCGACGGGATCGAGGTCCTGAAAAAGGTCCGGAAGACGAATCCCGAGATTCAGGTCATTATCCTCACCGGTCACGGGTCTGAGGAGGATCGAAAGAAATGCATGGATCTTGGAGCATTTGCCTATCTCAGAAAACCTGTTGATATAAAGGCGCTGAGCAAGGTGATCAAGGAAGCCCACGAAAAGGTTCGGGCCGCGGCCAAATAGAGACCCTGGTTGTCAGCGGAAATGTCACTCTTTGAGTACATAAAACCCGAATTCTGGAGCCATCGGGAGCGCGTTGCCGGTAAAAGCGGCGAGCAGTATATCTTTCGTCGTAAATGGCAGTTCCTGGTGGCGGTAGTGATGCCGCTGATCCTTGTTCCGATTATCTTTGCCACCGGGTATTTCTATCATCTGAGCCGTAACCGCGCCTTGATGCAGGTGGAGGAAGAAACCGCCGTCCTGGCCAAGAATGCCTCTATCGATATCGAGCTGTTCTTCAGCCAGTACAAGTCCACCTTGCGGTTCATTGCCCTGACGTTCGGGATCGATAATCTCCGCGATCCAGGGGTTATGGGCAGGGTATTTGCCAACCTGAAGAAAACATGCGGCGGTTTCCTTGCCCTGGACATGTTCGACCTGGATGGGAATCTGGAGGCCTGCGTAGGGTACGAGGAGCCCTGCAAAAACATTGAATCAATGCAGTGGTTCGATGAGGTTCGTGAGCAGGGGCTCTTGATCGGTGTCACCACGCTTTATCCGGAACAGACGCCGCTGGTCTTTATCGGGATCAAGGTATATGGCGCGGATGGCACTCCGTATATAATCCGGGGGATATTTGACAACCTTGTGCTCAACGAGCTGCTGTCCAAAATCCGCCTCGACGAGATCCAGGACGTCTTTCTGGCCACTGCCTCCGGGAGATTGCTTTCTCCGTCCAAGTATTGTGGTGATCCTGGCGAGTACGCTTGCCTGCCGTTGGAAAAGGAACTTCCCGCTGCCACCCTGATGGAAAATCTCTCGACTTATGGAGGAGTGACCGAGACGATATTTGTTGGTGCCGCACCTGTGAACAATACCGACCTCATTTTGGGGCTGATCGTGCCGGAGGACGTGGTGGAACGGCTCATGGCCACTACCCGGCGTCTTATTCTCGCGGTCCTTGTTCCTGCGCTCTTAGGTTTGGGGGTGGTGGCCCTGTGTTTGGTTACGTACGTGGTTCAGGGGCTTTACCGGGCTGATATGCGGCGGCGTGAATATTTGCAGCAGGTGGAACGGAACGACAAGCTCGCTTCCATCGGGCGGCTGGCTGCCGGGGTGGCCCATGAGGTCAACAATCCCCTGGCCATTATTAACGAAAAGGCAGGCCTGCTCAAAGATCTGTTCACTTATACGGATACGTACAAGGGAGATGACAGGCTCCTCAGTACGGTGGATTCCATCATCAATGCGGTGGAAAGGGCCGGATCCATTACCCATCGACTGCTTGGGTTTGCCCGCAAGCTCGAGGTCTCGGTGGCAAAGATCAATGTGGAGCACTTGATTCGCGAGACCCTGGGTTTTCTCCGAAAAGAGGCAGAGTACAAGAACATCCGCATCAATGTGGATGTGCCTGAAAATGTGCCGGACATTGTGACCGACCGCGGAAAGCTGCAGCAGATTATCCTGAACCTTGTCAACAACGCCTTTGCCGCCATGGACGATGGCGGCCAACTCGACATCATTGTCCGCCGTATTCCCGGACAGAAAGCCATATCCATAGCTGTTCGTGACAATGGATGCGGTATCTCGGAAGAGAATCTGAAGTTGATTTTCGAGCCGTTCTTCTCCACCAGAACCCAAAGTGGTGGAACCGGTCTTGGTCTAGCCATCACCTATGGGCTCATCCGTGATCTCCACGGAACCCTTGAGGTGGAAAGCAAGGTCGGCGAGGGGACGACCTTTACGATTACTCTGCCCTTCAACATAGCGAAAAAATAGGTGGAATCATGCAGGTCTTGCTTGTTGACGATGAAAAGGAACTTATCTCCACCCTGGCGGAGCGCCTGTCGTTTCGCGGGATAGAGGCGGATTGGGTGACCAGTGGAGATGAAGCTCTTGGAAAGATAAATGAGAAGAACTACGATTTAGCAGTACTGGATATCAAGATGCCCGGTCTCTCTGGTATTGATCTGGGTAAAAAAATTCATGAGATCAACCCGAACATCAAGGTGATCTTTGTAACCGGTCATGGCTCGGCCGCTGATTACGAGGCCGGTACCGCCCAGAGTGGCAGGGGGTTTTATCTTGCCAAGCCCATTAATATCGACCTGCTGGTTGAAAAAATGCAGGAAGCGCTGAAAAAGTAATGGGTACCATGAAAACAGACTGGCAACTACTTGGTCCCGAGGGTTTGGCGTTTTTCGGCAAAATAACCGCCTCTCTGTCCCATGAGTTGAAGAATGTGCTGGCAATCATAAACGAGAACAGCGGGTTGATTGAGGATTACATGCTCATGGCCGACAGTGGAACAGAGATCGATCCCGAGCGGCTGTCCGGTCTTGCAGCCAGGATAGACCGACAGGTGGAACGGGCCAATGGACTGGTCAACCGGCTCAATGCCTTTGCCCACAGCGTGGATCATCCGGTTCAGGATGTGGATATCGGCCAGTTGCTCGAACTGGCTGCCAAGCTGTCGCATCGGATCCTTTCGGGATATGGGGTCGAGGTGGAGATCATCAGGGCAGAGACCGTCCAGGTGACGACCTCACCTTTTTTCCTGCTCAACCTTGTCTGTAACTGCCTTTTTGCTTTGGGCTCGGCTTCCGCTTCGGGGACGGTCCTCGGGCTCTGCTGTACTGGTGGTGATGAGGGCAGGGCGGTGATTCAGCTCAGGGGAGCGTCAGTCAGGTCTGGATCCTTTCCCGGTCCGTCGGAGCAGGCCCTGCTCAGAGTCCTGGAAGCCTGTCTGGAAGATGCTCCCGAAGGTGAAGGAATCCTGATCCTGCTGCCCGGGAAGTAAGGAGAGCGGGTGGCGCCAGGCGAAAATCCAGGCATCGGGCGCTGCGCCCTTTCTTTGGAGCGGCAGGGGAACAGAAGACAAAAAACCTGGACTGGCTCCAGGATGAGGGATTTTTTTATTCAGAATGTACCAATAAAGAGGAGGAGCACAATGGAAAAATGGAAACACCGACTATCACTGGCTTTTGCTGTGGTCGTAGGGTGTCTGCTCGTGACCAGTTCGGCAGCCTGGGCCGCCGGAGCCGCGAACAGTGCAGATACCATCGTCTTTACGCCCAAGATGGGCGTTGTCATGGGGGCATTGGGCCTGGCCATTTTGTTGTTTATTTTCGAGTGGGTCCGGGTGGATGTGGTGGGCATCATCATGATGGTTATGTTGCCCATCCTCGGCGTCGTTACCCCTAAGGAGGCCATTAGCGGCCTGTCCAGTAATGCCGTGGTTTCCATTATCGCTGTCATTATAATTGGTGCCGGTCTGGACAAAACCGGGTGTATGAATGTCCTGGCCCGCAATATTCTCAAGATAGCGGGACGTTCAGAGAGCAGGATCATGACGCTGATCGCCGGCACAGTGGCCTTCATATCGAGCTTTATGCAGAATATTGGCGCCGCAGCCTTGTTCATGCCTGCCGCTATCCGCATCGGCCGTCAAACCGGCATTCCGGTTTCCCGTATACTCATGCCAATGGGGTTTTGCGCTATCATCGGTGGCACAATCACCCTCGTCGGCGCCAGCCCGACTATTCTGCTCAACGATCTGATCGAGCAGGCCAACAGCCTGGGTTTTCTTCCGGAAAGAGTGGAGCCTCTTGGCCTGTTTACCCAGACTCCCATCGGTTTAGCCCTGGTGGCCAGTGCCATCCTTTATTTTATCTTTCTGGGCCGCTTTATTCTGCCGGCCAAATCGGATGGAGACGGTGGAGAAGGCAGCCTGGTGCCTGATTCCATTGCCGACACCTACCACATGATTGACACCCTGTACGAACTTGAGGTCCCTGAAAATTTCAGTGATCCACGGACGTTGCAGGAGATGAAGATTCGTGAAAATTATCATATCAATATCATTGCCCTGTTTCATTCCAGGCGAAAGAGCAAGAGTTTGGCTCCACGCAAGACCGAGCGTCTTGAGCCGGGTGACGTCTTTGCCGTCATAGCCCGCTCAAAGGACTCTGTGCTGCGCTTTGCCAAGGATTTCGGCCTCAAGTTCAAAGGAGATCTTGACGTCTTTGCAGAGGACCTGTCCCCCAACAATGCCGGCATGATGGAGGGTATCATCACCGAGCGCTCCGAGCTGGTCGGCAAGACCCTCTCCGAGGTCCACTTCAAGGAGGCGTTTGAGGTGAATCCCATCACCATTTGCAGTGGTGGATATTGCCTCTTTGGGGATATTTCCGAGCACCGGCTTAAAGTTGGTGACGCCATTTTGATGTTTGGCCCCTGGTCGGTTTTTCACTGGCTCAAACAGAAGAATTCCTTTGTTTTCACCACTGAGGTCAAGGGTGAACTGATGCGCGAGGACAAGGCAAAAACCGCTGTGTTCTGGCTGATCGTCGCCCTGAGCATGGTTCTTGGCTATAAACCCTTCATGGCCATGCTCGGTTTTCCAGACATGAAAATGTCTCTTTCGGTTTGCCTGCTTACCGGTGCTCTCGGTATGATCCTGACCAAGGTCATGACTGTGGACGAGGCGTATGAATCCGTAGACTGGATGACCGTTTTTCTTCTTGGCGGCCTGATTCCCCTGGGTCTGGCTTTCCAGAAAACCGGTGCGGCCGAGTTCATCGCCACCACCATCATGAATGCCATCGGATCGGTGCCGACCATTATCTTCCTGCTGGTGGTCGGACTGCTTACATCCTTCTTCACCCTGGTGGTCTCCAATGTGGGTGCCACGGTTCTGCTGGTGCCCCTGTGTATGTCCATGGCGGTCAAGGCTGGTGCCGATCCACGGGTTACGGCCATGGTCGTTGCTCTCGCCGCATCCAACACCTTTGTCCTGCCGACCCATCAGGTCAATGCCCTGATCATGCGTCCCGGCGGATATAGAACAGTTGATTACGCCAAGGCTGGTGCCGGCATGACCATTCTCTTCCTGGTCGTGTTGCTCGCCATGCTCTATCTGTTCTATTGATGGAATTCAAAGCATCGGGCAGCGCGGGCTTATCTTCCGCTCTGTCCGGCAGGTTTCGAAGGAGAAAACAAGATCATGCACACGTTACGAGTACAACCAAATCTTTCCATTCGGGCGCTGTTCTGGCTGCTGACCACTTTGTATGTGTTTTGCGGTGCGCCTGTTTCTGCCAGTGGGCTTGCAGCAACGCATCAGAGTGGTGATAACGGTCCCACCGGCCAGCTTTCGGTCTTTGGCAAGATCGTCAATCCCCATGGTGCCGGTGTCGGTGATGCCGAAGTGAGGGTCTTCCTCAATGATCAGGAACTTATTCCTCCGGCGAACGGTCATGGCGGTCACGGTCCGGCCATGATCAAAACTGAGTCCGACGGTTCATTCCAGGCCGTATTTCAGGTCCCCCAGGCAGACATCGACGCAGCGGTTATCGAGGTGGAAGCCTACAAACCCAGTTACAGCAGGGAAAAGATCAGGATTGACGGGGCCGAGATCAGCCGGGGAGGTGCCGGCACAAGTGTCCGGGTCGATGTCGAGGTTAAGCGGAGCCAGGGCCCTGCCTTCTGGATCGCCACTATCGTCTTTGTCCTTGCCTATATCCTGATCTCTTTTGAGCTGCTGCACCGTACCCTGGCGGCTATGCTCGGGGCCTCGGTCATGCTGGTGATTAGCTACACTGTCGGCACTTTTAATCCCGAGTATCATATCCTGTCTTACGAGAGCGCTATCAGGGCTATTGATATGAATGTCATCTTCCTGCTCATGGGCATGATGATCATTGTCGGTATCCTTAAGCATACAGGCGTTTTTCAGTGGTGTGCCTACAAGTGTTACCAGCTGGCCCGCGGCAACGTGCTGATGCTGGCGGTGATCCTGATGTCTTTCACCGCAGTTTCCTCGGCTTTTCTCGACAACGTCACCACCATGCTGCTGCTGACTCCGGTCTCCATCGAGATCGCCCTGTCCCTTGGTATTTCGCCCCTGGCGCTGCTGATTCCAGAGATACTGGCCTCCAATATCGGTGGTACAGCTACCCTGATCGGTGATCCGCCCAATATCATGATCGGCTCCTACGCCGCTTTGACCTTCACCGATTTTGTCAAGAATCTGGCCCCGGTCTGTCTGGTAGGTATGGTGGTTCTCTTTGGCTACACAAGGATGGTCTATGGGGGACAGTACAAGAAAGCCCATGTGACGGATATCCAGGCTTTTATCGCCAAGCTGCGGGAAGAGTACCAGATCACCGATTCCAACCTGCTGACAGTGGGACTGATAGTTATGAGTATTGTGGTGGGAATGTTCCTTACCCACGGTGTTCTCCATATGGAGGTGTCCATTGCTGCCCTGTTCGGAGCGGCCCTGCTCTTTACCTATGGCATGGTGACCAAGAAGATCGATCTCCTGGAGCTGATCGAAAAGGATATCGAGTGGACCACTTTGCTCTTCTTCATGTTTCTTTTCATTCTGGTCGGGGCGGTGGAGGAAACCGGATTGCTTGATATAGTCGCTGACTGGGTCGTAAATTTCTCCCACGGTAACCTGACCACCTCCATTATCCTCATCCTCTGGGTGTCGGCTATCATGAGCGCCTTTGTCGACAACATACCCTTTACCGCCACCATGTTGCCCATTGTCGCCTACCTGACCCAGGTCATTCCCGGGGCGGAGAGCGGTGTCCTCTGGTGGGCACTGGCCTTTGGCGCCTGTTTCGGCGGTAACGGAACCATGATTGGTGCCAGTGCCAACGTGGTGACCATAGGTATTGCCGAATCGGCCGGGTATCCGATGAAATTTATCGGTTTCATGAAGGTCGCTTTTCCCTACATGATTATCAGTGTGGCCATCGCCAATGTATGGCTTTTGCTGGCTTACTAGAAGACGAGGAGTTGTGATATGAGTACAGTGAACAAGGCGTTAACCAGGTTTTTGCTTCCTCTGGACGTGGCGGGCGACCCTGCCCGGCCAGTGGCCCTGATGCGGTGTCTGGCCGAGACCCTTGGACAGCGTATTGAAAAAATAACCCTTCTCCATGTCATGGCTGGTCGCTATCTCAGTCAGCACATGGCCAATGTGGATATTCGGACCACCCGGATCATATCTTCGGACAGATTTCAGGAACTGCGCCAGGCCTACATTGACAAGGAGATCCGGCCGGTTTTGGAAAATGTCCGCCAGGAACTCGCTGATGCCGGAATAAATGCCCCCATCGATATCGTCATCGAGGATGGCGATCCGGTGGACCGGATCGCCAGGCTGGCCGAGGAGGGGGAGTACTCCTCACTGATTCTCCAGCGCAGTGACAAATCGGCGGTGGAGGAAATGTTCATCGGCAGTGTGACCAGCGGGGTCCTGCACCGTGATATCAAGAGTACCATCTATCTGGCCGGCTCCGGTCCCCTGCACTGTCCGCCCAGAAGCGCTCTGGTGGCGCTGGATGAATCGGAAAACGCCCGGGCCGCCCTGGACCGGGCCGTGGTTCTTGCCGAGGCGGCAGGCCAGGATTTTGAAAAGATGGTTCTGGTCCATGTGATGGATGCAGCCGAGTGCTCCGTGGCCCTTGCCAATGGCAGCGAACCGGAGAAACCGGGCAGCAGTCTGCTTGATGAGGCCGAGGCCATGCTGCGGGAAAAAGGGCTTGCTTCCGGGCAGATTGTCCGCCATCTTACCTTCGGCGACCCGGCCGACGTCCTGGTCCAGGAGGTGGAAGACCAGAAGCCCGAGTTTGTCTTCATGGGCCGCCGTGGCCGCTCAGCCCTCAAGGAGCTCTTCATGGGCAGCGTGTCCAGCAAGGTGATTTCCCGCTGCACCGCCCCGGCCATCACTCTGGTCAGTTCCTCCTGAGCCCTCTAACTTGAAGCATCTCAGCAGGAAAGCAGTATCAAGATGCCTTGCAAACCACATTCCTGATCTTTGATCGGGGCGGCTTTCCTGTACTTCATACCCTCCTTCCGGCGGGAGACGTCCTGTCTCCCGCCATTCTTTTTTTTTCGGTTCGATCTCTGTCGCTGTCCGTGCACAGTTTATTCCTCTTCGTTTCCCTCCCCTGATGGAGCAAGCTATTCCCGGAGCGTGGATTTTTATCGTCTCTCACCCTTTAGCCGCAGTATGCCCTCCAGGGTATAGAGCCCGAGCGCTGTCCAGACCAGGACAAAGCCGATCCCCTTTTCCCGGGGAAAGGGTTCATGGTAGAGAAAGATTCCCAGCAGGAGCTGCAGAGTCGGGGCCAGGTACTGGAGCAGTCCCAGGGCGGTGAGGTGGATTCGCTGGGCTCCATAGACAAAGAGGAGCAGCGGGGCCGAGGTGGCGATGCCGGAACAGATCAGCAGGATCACGGTGGCCGGATCCGCCATGGCGAAGCTGGCGCTGCCCCTGGAATTCGTCAGCAAGAGCAGGGCGGCGGCAGGGAGGGAGAGCAGGCAGGTCTCGCAGAAGAGTCCTTCCAGGGACGGGAGCCGGGCTGTTTTCCTGAGCAGGCCGTAGAGGCTGAAGGTTCCGGCCAGGACCAGGGCGATCCATGGGATACGGCCATGGGAGAGGGCCAGGTAGCCTACCCCGGATGCGGCCAGGGTCAGGGCCAGCCATTGACCGGGTCGCAGCCGTTCCCGCAGGACGACAACTCCGAGCAGTACCGAGACCAGGGGATTGATGAAATATCCAAGGCTGGCCTCAACGATATAGTCATTGTTGACCGCCCAGATATAGGTCAGCCAGTTGACCGCGACCAGCAAAGAGGTTGCCAGAAAGGTCAGTCTGGTGACAGGGATAGCCAGTTCACGCCACAGCTGCCTGAGTCGGCCCTGGGCAGCGAGGATGGCCAGGGTGAAGACCATGGACCAGATGATCCGGTGGCAGATGATTTCCAGGGCAGGGACCCGGGAAAGGGCCTTCCAGTAGACCGGCAGGCAGCCCCAGAGAAGCGATGCCCCGACAGCGGCAGCCAGGCCGGCCCGTTGCGTCCCGGTTCGCCTCCTTTCCTGGCGCCTTTTCAACACCTGCGGGATGGAAGAAGGAGAGATGGATCGGGGAGGAGTGAATCTGGCAACGCAACGTCCCCCAAGGGCTTCCGGCCTTCTTCCGGCCAGCTTTCAGCGCGTCTGGGATGACGGTCCGTTAGCGAGGAGCACCAGGATGCCGGTGACCCTTTCGTCAAAAGGAGAACCATTTTTTCTTCTTTTTCGGCCTGTAAAGCACAACCTGGTTTCGTCCCTTGTTTTTTGCCTCGTACAAAGCTTCGTCAGCCAGGCCGATGAATTCATTTTTTTTGAAGTCGCGGCCCGATGGCTTGGCACTGGCGACGCCAATACTGATGGTGACTCGATAGACATTGGTTCCATCGTCAAAAGGGTAGGCTTCCACAGCCTGGCGCAGTTTCTCGGCTACGGCCACGGCTTCTTCCGGCCCGGTTTCCGGCAGGACTATGATAAATTCTTCACCTCCGTACCGGGCCAGCAGGTCGTACTCGCGGATTTGCTCCTTGATGACTCTGCAAAGTTCCTTGAGAATGAAATCACCGGTCTGGTGTCCGTAGTTATCGTTAAACTGCTTGAAGTGATCGATATCCAGCAGCAAAATGGAAACGACTCCTTCGTTGCGGATGGATCTGTTTATCTCCTGGTCAAGGAAATTTTGAAAATATCGATGGTTGTGCACCTCGGTGAGTCCGTCAATGTTGGCCAGGTTCTCCAACAGTTTGTTTTTGTGCTCCAACTCCCTGGTCAGTTTTTCCAGGGCCATTTTGGAACTGATCAATTCCCGGTTCATCTCCTCGTAGGACATGTTGAGAAGGCTCAGTCTCAGGTTGGCTTCCTGGAGAATCTCTTCCACCGATTTGGTCGGCGGAATTTTGAGGCCAAAGTAATCAGCCGCCTTATCTATATGATTGTGAACTTTTTTCAGGATAGTATTGATGGCCAGGGCCTTCAGGCCCAGCAGCTTCCTGGCCTCGCTGCGAAACTGGCGGTGATAATCCTCCGGAGAGGTGCAGTAGAGTATTTTCACCAGCAGGTCCGATAAATAGACCACTCCGACAGCCTGGCTGATGGCCTTGTCGCCGCCTGTGTATTCCCTGGGGTTGTGATGATAGCGGATGGGCTCGACCAGGCTGTCGGGAAAGCCCCATTTCCGGGCTACATGATGGCCCACCACCTCGTGGCTGGTGCCCAGGTGTTCCTCTTCCAGCTCTCTGATGGACCGTTTTTCCGTGTGATAGGTCTCCATGACCCGGTCATAATCATCCGGGAAGGTGCAGGCAAAGATAAGCTGGCCCAGGTTCTGCAGCAAGCCGGCGACAAAGACGTCTTCCGTGTCCAGATCCGGAACCTGTTCGGCGATCAGCTTGGCAGCAACGGCACCGGCCAGGGAATGCTGCCAGAAAAGCTTGAAATCGAAGTTCCCTTTTCCCTTCATGCTGAGAAAGGAAAAAGAAAGCACCAGACTCCGGACCGCATTGGTTCCGAGGATAGACACTGCCTGGTTGATTGAGGAGATCTGCTGGGGAAAACTGTAGAAAGCCGAGTTGGAGACTTTGAGGATTTTGCTGGACAGGGCCATGTCCTGGGAGATCAGGGTGGCGATGTCCGACAGTGTCGTATCTTCCTGGGATGTGATGGAAATCAATTTCGAGGCCACTGTGGGCAGAGTGGGGAGATCCGGGGAGTTTAGGACCCGGTCGAGAACCTCTTCCTGTGACATGGTCATTGTTTGCCTTTCCTGGCGCTGCTGCGTGAGTGAAAATGAAAAGAGTCGTTTGTGCTTCTGCTTTTGTTTATGAGCTTAAGCCCTGCGGTCGCGCGGTATACAAAGTTGATACAGGTAAAAGATAGATCTGCTGCGTTGAATTCACTTTTTACGTGTTCGACGAATCACAGACACACCAGTGCCGTAACAGCCTGGTAAACGGTACTGTTCCTTCTATTCCTGCGAGGCTCAACGTTTTCGGCACACGAAAAACCTAAGACTTGAATTAAGTATAACAGACCGCCTCTGAACTTCAAGGGCTTGAAAAAATATATCCTTACCCCTTTTCAGCAGGATATTGAAACTCCTGGCCGAGATAATTTGTAAAATCGGTCTCCCCTCTTCCGGGAACATTATATTCCGGGGTCAGGGGGATCTTACCGCCCCCTCCAGGGGCGTCGAGGGCGTAGGTCGGAACAGCCATTCCAGAGACGTGGCCGATGAGCGAGCGCATGATGTTTTGGCCACAGCTGATGGGTGTACGGAAATGTCCGGTGCCCCGGGTGAGATCGGCCTGAAATAGATAATAGGGCTTGACCCGCATGGCGAGAAGGCCCACCATCAGCTCACGAATGGTTTTCGGATCGTTGTTCACGTCCCTGAGAAGTACTGTCTGGCATCCCAGAGGAATGCCCCCGTCAGCGAGTAAGCGGCAGGCCTGGCGAGCCAAAATGGTGAGTTCTGCCGGATGGTTGAAGTGGGTGTTGATGTAGAGGGGGTGGTATTTTTTCAGCATGGAGACCAGATTTTCCGTGATCCGCATGGGCAAAGTGCACGGCACCCGGGTACCGATCCGGATGACCTCGATGGATGGAATGGCCCGCAGACAGCGGAGAATCTCCTCGAGTCGGGCGGTGGAAAGCAGGAGCGGATCGCCGCCCGAGACGAGCACCTCGCGGATGGACGGTTTTTTTTTCAGGTATTCCAGGCCTGCCTGGATGGTTGCATCGGTGATGACCATCTCCGGTCGGCCCACCTTGCGTTTGCGGGTACAGAACCGGCAGTACATGGCGCATTCACTACAGACCAGAAGCAGGGCCCGGTCGGGATATTTGTGGACCAGTCCGGGTACCGGGCTCAATTTCTCCTCGCCCAGGGGATCCACCATCCCCTCGCTGTCCTCCAGCTCACGGATGTCAGGTACCGCCTGTTTCCAGATAGGATCTCCAGTCTTCCGGATCAGGTTCAGATAATAGGGATTGATCCGCATGGGGTATCTTTGGATCGTTTTTTCAACGAGATTCTGATCCACCGGTAAAAGGTCTGCCAGTTGGTCCGGTCGGGTGATTGATTTTTTAAGAAGGTTGCGCCAGTTTGTCATTGCCGGATGCTTATGGGAAGTGCTAAGGGGGAAGGGTAACCTGAAGTGAACCTTCAGGGTCCAGGTACGCTCCTGTATACCGGTCGGGACAGCATCCGTCAACCGGATATATGGGTGGCTGGACAGTGACTTTTTCCAAACCACGCAAGGAGTATGACATGTCTGACAATTCTATCAAGTTTCGGTATGACGAGTACGGCAACACTCGAGAGATTTTTGTCTACAGCAGTGGATCTGATATCCATAACAACAGCTTTGTCAACAAGGGCACGGCCTTTACAGTACCGGAGCGGCGTAAGCTCGGTCTTACCGCCATGCTGCCACCGGCTGTCCGCAGCCTGGAAAAACAGGTGGAAAACAGCCGTGTCAAGGTGGAGGGCAAGGACAGCGACATCGAACGGTTCATCTATATTCGTTCCCTGTTTGACCGCAATGTCACCCTGGCCCATGCCCTGATAAAAAGTGATATTGCCCGCTACATGTCCATCATTTACACTCCCACGGTGGGTCTCGCGTGCCAGCATTATTCGTCCATGTTCCGCTCGGCAAACGGGCTCCATTTCTATCCCGGCAATATCGACGAGGCTGAGAATGTTCTGCGCCGGTTCCAGAATCGCGATATACGGGTGGCGGTGGTCACCGACAACCAGGGAATCCTCGGTATCGGCGATCAGGGTGCCGGTGGCATCGCCATTTGCGTGGGCAAGCTGATGCTCTATACCCAGGGCGCGGGTATTGCCCCCTGGCACTGCCTGCCCATTTCACTGGATGTGGGAACGGATAACGAAGCCCTGCTTGCTGATGACGAGTATCTCGGCTGGCGGCATCGGCGCTTGACCGGAGATGAGTACATAGATTTTGTCCAGCGCTTTGCCAGGGCCTTCCGCAATGTCTTTCCCTCGGCACTCTGTCAGTGGGAAGACTTCTCCAAGCAAAACGCCTTTGCCATTCGCGACGCTTATCTTCATGACCTGGTTTCCTTCAACGACGACATCCAGGGTACCGGGGCCGTGGCCCTGGCCGGTATTTTGACTGCGATGAAGATCAAGCAGGAAAAACTCGGGGATCAGGTCTTTTTGATCCATGGGGCCGGGGCCGGTGGTATCGGCATTGCCGAGCAGATCGAAACCGCTCTGTGCGAGGAAGGACTCAGTGTGGACGAGGCCCGGGCGCGGATATTCACCCTGGATTCCCGGGGGCTGGTCACCACGGACCGTGACCTGCTACCTTACAAGCAAAAATATGCCAAGGATCCTCACTCGCTCCCGTGGCTTAAAGACAGCGATGACCTTCGGCTTGAAAATGTTGTGCAAAAGGGTGGCGTGACCGTGCTTATCGGTACGTCCGGCCAGCCTGGATGTTTTTCCCGCGAGGTAGTGGACGCGGTGCTGGAGCATACCGAGCGGCCGATCATCATGCCGCTCTCCAACCCCACCGACAAGGCCGAAGCCATCCCGGCGGATCTCTATCGATGGACAAACGGCCGGGCCCTGATTGGTACCGGTTCGCCCTTTCCCGACGTGGAGCACGAGGGTAAGATGTACCGGGTGGGACAGTGCAACAACGTCTTTGTCTTCCCCGGGGTCGGTTTGGGAGCCCTGGCCTCCGGTGCCCGCGAGGTTTTGCCGGAGTTCTTCACTGCCGCGGCCCGGGCTGTGTCCGATTACGTGACCCGGGACGAAATGGAACGCGGTGCCCTGGTGCCCGACGTTACCACCCTGGCCGATGTTAGTGTCAAGGTTGCCCAGGCAGTGGGAGAGGCTGCTATCAGTGCAGGCATCAGTCGGCCGTGTGCCTTTGCCTCTTTCCAGCACGAGAATGATCCGACCCGGCTCAAGGAGTTGATCAGAAAAATGCGGTGGGAGCCTGATTATCTGCCACTGGTGGCAATGTAAGAGGCTGTTGAAAAACTACTGCGCTTTTTCGCTCATTTTTCCTTGTCTCATTTTCGCTCGTTACCTTTTTCAACAGCCTGTCTGGTAAGTGGTGGTGCCGGGCCAGGATGCTCCCGCGGGAGTGTCCTGGCCGCGATGGAGCCGGTGGTTGAGAGGGGTGAAATAAGAAGAGAGGTGTTTTACCTGTCATGAATGATACTATGTTTTGAGTTATGCAGGCTGCAACGCGGGTCCGACACGGTTTTTTTCTTTTGTTCGCCGTATCTTTCTTCAGTGCTGTTCTCTGGGGCACCGCTTACCTGACCTACCGTGAGGGGCTGGTCCGTCTGGCTGAGGACGGCACTGCCAGGCTGGAATTGTATGTGGCCTACCTGCGCGGGGTTCTGGAAAAATATGAGGGACTTCCTGAACTTCTTGCCACCAACAAGCGGTTGGTGAATTTTCTCCTCAATCCCGGTGGTCACGAGCGTATTGAGGCTTTGAACCGATACCTGGAAACCATTAATACTATCAGCGACGCATCCGACACCTATCTGATGGATCGGGAAGGACTGACCATCGCCGCCTCCAACTGGCAGGCGTCCCGGCCCTTTGTCGGCCGCAATTTCAGCTATCGGCCCTATTTCAAGGAGGCCATGCAGGGACATCTGGGACGATATTTCGCCCTCGGCATGGCATCGAGCCGGCGGGGTTACTATTTTGCCTATCCCGTGCGGCAGGGCGGCAGGATCCTCGGGGCGGTGGTCATCAAGATCAATATCGACAAGGTAGAGCGTAAATGGGAACATCCCGACACCACCCTCCTGGTCACCGATCCCGACGGGGTGATTTTCATCACCACTAATCCCAACTGGCGTTTTCATACTCTAAAGCCTCTGGACAGTGCGGCCCGGAGGCGGATCGTTGAGAGTCGACGCTATCCCAATGCCTCGTTGGAGCCCCTGGATATACTGGAAATCAGCTCATCTCCGGCCGGACCGATGATCCGCCTGAAGAACTCCGACGGCCGGGGAGACAAAACATATCTGCTCCAGAGTCGACATATGAGCCAGGCCGGCTGGGAGGTGCAGATTCTTTCCGACATATCCGGGGTCCAGCGTCTGGTCCTGCGGTCTCTTCTCATGGCAGGGGCAGTGATCATGCTCAGTTTTCTACTGGGAATAGTCCTGTGGCAGCGGCGTCAGCGCCTGGACGAACGGCACCGGTATGAACGGCGGGCCCGGGAAGTGCTGGAGCAGGCCAACGAGGCCCTGGAGGACCGGGTCAGGGAGCGAACCTGCGAGCTGGTCGAGATTAATCGCCGGTTGCGTCGGGAGATCGAGGAGCGCCGCCAGGCTGAAGAAGAGCTGAATCGTACCCGCAGCGAACTTATTCACGCGGCCAAGCTGGCCGCTCTTGGCCAGATGTCGGCCGGTATAAATCATGAACTCAATCAGCCTCTGGCCGCTATCCGTACCTATACCGACAACACCAGGCAGCTACTGGTCAAGGGGAGGGAGGAGGATGCGCTGTGGAACCTGGAGCAGATCGGCGAACTGACACAGCGCATGGCCCGGATCGGGGCTCAGCTCAAGATATTTGCCGGAAAAACCAGTGGCCGGATTGAGCCCGTACCCCTGCATGGGGTGGTGGACGGGGCACTGGAGATCGTCAACCCGGCCTTGCGACGTGCCGATACCAGGATTCGGATACAAATCGATCCGGAAGACCTCCAGGTTCAGGCTAACAATGTCCTTTTGCAACAGGTGCTGGTCAATCTGATCGGCAATGCCATTCAGGCCGTGGAGGGTCGGGAGACGCGGGATATCTGGGTGTGCTGCCGTCGGGAACAGGGGAGGGTGCGGATAACTGTCCAGGACAGTGGTCCTGGCATTGCGCCCGAGCACCTGCCCCATATTTTTGAAGCTTTTTACACCACCAAGGACCCCGGACAGGGGTTGGGCCTGGGGTTGACCATCACCGCCCGGATCCTTGAGGAGATGGGTGGTGATATCATGGCCTCGGACGGCGAGACCGGAGCCCGGTTCGAAATATATCTGAACGAAGTGCAGGGAAATGGCGTCCATGGACAAGACAGCGATTCGAGGATCGATGAACAAGGTTCTGTTTATCGATGATGAAAAACATATCCGTCAGGCCAATCGGCAGACCCTGGAACTGGCAGATCTTGAGGTCTCGTGCCTGGACTGCGCCGAGAAAGCCATACCGGTTTTGTCTCAAGAGTGGCCCGGTGTAGTGGTTTGTGATATTCGCCTGCCACAGATGGACGGCCTGGAGTTCCTGCGCCGGGCCAGAGAGATCGATCCTGACCTGCCCGTCATTTTGATCACCGGTCATGGTGATGTTTCCACTGCTGTGCAGGCCATGCGGGATGGGGCCTACGATTTCATCGAAAAACCCTATTCGGCCGAGCGGCTGGTCAAGACCGTTCGGCGGGGCCTGGAAAAACGGATGTTGACCCTGGAAAACAGGCAGTTGCGCTGGGAGCTTGAGGCTCACTCCGCTCCCGGGCCGCGGATTATTGGCCGTACCCCGTCCATGCAGCGTTTGCGGGCCACTATCGCCCAGATTGCTGACACCGGTGCTGATGTGCTGGTGGTGGGGGAGACCGGGACCGGCAAGGAACTGGTCGCCAGGTCCCTGCACGAGCACAGTCGGCGCCGGACCAGAAATTTCGTTGCGGTCAATTGCGGGGCTGTATCTGAAAACATGATTGAATCCGAGCTCTTTGGCCATGAGGCCGGGGCCTTTACCGATGCCAGGTCGCGGCGGATCGGGAAGTTCGAACACGCCAACGGCGGAACCTTGCTGCTCGACGAGATCGAGAGCATGCCGATGCATGTTCAGGTCCATCTGCTGCGGGTTCTCCAGGAGCGCGCCCTTGAGCGTCTTGGATCCAATACCCTTATTCCCCTCGATCTGCGAGTGGTGGCTGCGGCCAAGGTTGACCTCAGGCAGGCGGTGGACCAGGGCGGGTTCAGAGAGGATCTCTATTACCGTCTCAACGTGGTCTGTCTGCATATCCCCCCTCTGCGCACACGACGCGAAGATATTCCACTGTTGTTTCACCATTTCCTCCTGGTGGCCGGCCATCGGTACCAGCGGGAGGTACCCACGCCGGATACGGCCCAGCTCAATGCACTCATGGCCTACGACTGGCCCGGAAACGTGCGTGAACTGCGCAACCTGGCCGAACGCTATGTTCTCCTTGGTAACCAGTTTGACTGGTCGCTTGAACAGCTGCTGGCCTCCTCGACCCCGGAACAGGTCAATAGCCTCCCCCGATTGGTGGAATGTTTCGAACGCGGCCTGATCGAACAGGCTCTGGCTGCCCACAAGGGCAGCATCAAGGACGTTATGGCTTCACTTGCCGTTCCACGCAAGACCCTGTATGACAAGATGCGAAAATACGGACTGGACAAGAGCGATTACAAGTAAACATTTTCTGTTCAGGAAAATTTTGCCTCCAGGATCTGAAGATTTTACAACGCACCCCACCATCGTGCCGGCCTCAGCCATCCCTGCCGGATAGCGTGACTCTTTCAGGAAAAAGTATCATCTCGTCAAGTTCTGATGACGGCTTCCTGTCCTGGTCAGGATTGCGGAACAGGTTTTTGGGTCAAAATTCCTCCATTTGGCTGGTGAAATGGATGGATTCTTGCCGGTTCCCTTTTGTCTTTCCTCCTCTGTAATCGTGTGAAATCGGGCAGATGTCGCTGATCGTTCGGACTGGCCTGTGGATTGCTTTTGATAAAGCAAATGGGTGCCTGGCTCTCTCTGGAGATTGGTTACCTGAGGAATTATTTCGGTTCGATGAATTATTATGCAAAGGAGGAAAGAATGTTTGTGAAAAAAATAGCCATGTCCGTGGCAGCGCTGGCCCTGTCAGCAGCACTGTTTGCAGGTCCTGCCCTGGCGCAGAAACCCATTGTGATCAAGTTTTCCCATGTTGTGGCTGAAAACACCCCCAAGGGACAGATGGCCAACAAGTTCCGTGATCTGGTGGCCGAGCGGCTGCAGGGCAAGGTCGAGGTAGAGGTCTATCCCAATTCCCAGCTGTTTGGTGATAATAAGGTACTGGAAGCCATGCTCCTTGGTGATGTACAGATGGCCGCTCCCAGCCTTTCTAAGTTCAGCCGCTACACCAAAAAGCTGCAGCTTTACGATCTGCCGTTCCTGTTTGAAGATATAGATGCGGTAGACCGTTTTCAGCATGGTCCTGCTGGTCAGAAACTTCTTCAGTCGGTCAGCAAAAAAGGACTCATCGGTCTTGGTTACCTGCATAACGGCATGAAGCAGCTTACCGCCTCCAGGCCTCTTCGGGTACCTGAGGATGCCCGTGGCCTCAAGTTCCGGATCATGTCCTCCGATGTGCTGGCTGCCCAGTTCAAGGCTCTTGGTGCCATCCCCCTGAAAAAACCTTTTTCAGAGGTTTTCACCCTGTTGCAGACCAAGGCTATCGATGGTCAGGAGAACACCTGGTCAAACATCTATTCCAAGAAATTTTTCGAGGTACAGCCCTATATCACCGAATCCAATCATGGTGTACTCGACTACATGGTCGTTACCTCACAGGAGTTCTGGAATGGACTGCCCTCCGACATCCGGGCCGAAGTCAAGAGTGCGCTGGACGAGGCCATCGCCTATGGCAACCAGGTGGCAAGGGAAAAGGCCAAGAGCGACAAGCAGAAAATCATCGACTCCAATCGGTGTACCATTATCGAGTTGACCCCGGCAGAGAGGACTCAATGGGTTGAGGTTATGCGGCCGGTATGGAAGAAGTTTGAGCGTCAGATCGGCAGGGACCTGATCGACGCGGCTTATGCTTCCAATCAGGCCAGGTAGTGTGTGGATGGCCACTGACCGAGGTTGATTCGGTTTCATCCGGCTGGCCCGGTTCCCCGGGCCAGCCGGATTTCCGGGAAACAGAGGCGTGGAGAGGCGGGGGCACGGATTTGTGGTATGCCGAGTCCCCTCGTCGCCATGTTTGCCAGCTCATTTCAGCAGTCATGTAAAGAAGGGGTTTTTTTGTATGTTTTGGCGCATTCTCAACCGCACCGAGGAGGCAGTAATCTGTCTTTTGCTTGTGCTGACGACCCTGTTGGTTTTTGCTGACGTGGTCATGCGTTTTGGTTTCAACTCCGGCTTCATGTGGACCCAGGAGCTGACGCTGCATATGTCGGCCTGGTTTGTCCTTTTCGGCGCATCGTATGGCATAAAGGTCGGTTCCCATATCGGCGTGGATGCCTTTGTCAAGCTGTTCCCTCCCATGGGACGCCGTATCCTTACGGCCATCGGCTGCCTGCTGGGTCTTCTGTATTGCGGTCTGGTCCTGTACGGCAGCTGGATATATCTGGCCAAGGTCAAGATGATAGGTATTGAGCTGGAAGATTTGCCTGTCCCCGCCTGGATAGCGCATGGCATGCTTATTGTCGGCTTCACTTTTCTCAGTATCCGTATCCTGCTTCTGCTCCGAGATGTGATAATCGGCCGGGCCGATGGCTTCCGTCATGCCGATGAGGCAAAGGAAAGTATGGAGATTGTAGAAGAACTCTCGAAAGAGGAGGGCCTGAGATGACCACTGTCGGCCTGTTTGCGCTCCTTTTCATCTGTATGCTCATGGGCATGCCCATTGCCCTGGCTCTTGGTTTGTCCAGTATCACTACCATTCTTCTTTTTTCCAGTGATTCCCTGGCGTCCATAGCTCTGAAGCTGTTTGAGTCCCTGTCCGAACACTACACCCTGCTGGCTATACCGTTTTTTATCCTTTCCTCCGCCTTTCTTTCCACAGGAGGCGTGGCCAAACGAATCATTCGTTTTGCCTTGAGTGTGGTGGGTCATATCCGGGGTGGAATCGCGATGGCCTCTGTCATGGCCTGCATGATATTTGCAGCGGTTTCCGGCTCTTCTCCTGCCACTGTGGCCGCCATCGGTACCATTGTCATCACCGGAATGGTCCGGGCCGGCTATCCGGAAAGTTTCGCCGCCGGAGTTATCACCAATGCCGGCACCCTGGGGATTCTCATCCCGCCCTCCATTGTCATGCTTGTCTATGCGGCGGCCACCGAGGTCTCGGCTGCGAGGATGTTCATGGCCGGGTTTATCCCCGGGTTGATGATGGGGCTCATACTGATGGTCGCCATCTATATCGCCGCCTCGATCAAAAAAATTCCGACACAACCCTGGGCAGGGTTTCGCGAGGTTCTAGATTCCGGTGCCAGTGCTTTTGGCGGTCTGATGTTGATTATCATCGTCCTTGGGTCCATCTATGGCGGCGTGGCAAGCCCCACCGAGGCGGCCGCTGTTTCGGCCGTGTATGCGTTTGCGATTGCCGTTTTCGGATACCGTGATATAGGACCTTTGAAAAATGTTCCCTGGCGTCTGGAATCCGAGAGTGTTGGGGCTGCGGTTCTCCGTAATACCGGGCAGATGATGCAGGCCCTGCCAAGATGCGTGACCGATAGAGACGTCAACAAGGTTCTGCTCGATGCTTCAAAGGTCAGCATCATGCTGCTTTTTATCATTGCCAATGCCATGCTTTTTGCCCATGTGCTGACTTCGGAGCGCATACCACATCACCTGGCTGAACTTATCGTCGGCTGGGGCCTGTCTCCGTGGATGTTTCTGGTGGTGGTCAATCTGCTTCTGCTGGCTGCCGGAAACTTCATGGAACCATCCGCCATCCTGCTTATCATGGCTCCTATTCTCTTTCCCATTGCCATGCAACTGGGGATCGATCCGATTCATCTGGGCATTATCATGGTGGTCAATATGGAGATCGGCATGCTGACACCGCCGGTGGGTCTGAATCTTTTTGTGACAGCCGGAATAACCGGGCACAGTATCGGCTGGGTTATCCGTGCGGCCGCCCCCTGGCTTATTCTGCTGCTGATTTTTCTTGTTATCATCACCTACGTGCCGCAGGTATCTCTTTTTCTGCCGGAGTTTCTTGATAAACTTCATGGCTATTAAAGTGTGTTCCCTGTGCTTGTTCTGCAGATCGGGTCTGTTCCGATCTGCAGGATTTTCAAAGTTTTTGTTGAACGCAGGCCCTTCCGGTGTCAGCTATCGGAACCCTGCTGGTATTTTATAACCTGGAACTACCATCCCGGGCCGTTCTTGCTTACCCGGTATGGGGGCGGGATACTTGTCCCTGAGTGTTGCTGAGCCGGAGGCGCTGCCATGAGTACCTTTCCTGAAGTCCGCACAATCTTATACCTTACCGATCTTGGCGATCATACCCGTCCGGTCTTTCGTCAGGCTGTGGTGGAGGCCAGAAAACATGGAGCACGTATTCTCATGCTCCATGTGGTGGAACCCCTTGGGCCCACCGGCACCATGGTTCTGGACATGTATCTTTCGGCTGAAAAGGCGGAAAATCTCAAGAAAGGCGGCATGCAGGAAATCCTTGAAAAAATGAAGCAACGTCTGGAGATTTTCTGTCAGGAAGAGTTGGGAGCCTGTGGTATGGAGCCTGCGCTGGTCAGAGAAATTCTCGTGGCCAGCGGCCAGGTGAGCGAAGAGATTCTCAGGGTTGCCGACAAACATGGGGCCGACCTGATCGTCATGGGCAGGTCCGCTTCAAAGCGGTTTGCCACCGCGGCCATGGGAAGCACTGTGCGGAGGGTGATTCGCTCAAGCAAAATACCTGTCCTGGTGGTGCCCAATACCTGAACCGTTGCCGTGCATGATACTTTTATTTTATCCTGTCACGGTTCAAAGAATTCCTTATACCCGGCCACTGACTGGTACGGTGTAAGGGATACCTGCCATCCCTGCCCTGTGTTTTGCCCGGTCCTCTCTCCCTCCCGGGGCAGGGGTGCAGTTTTTTGCCACTCCCTTGTCCATCCAGTCCGTGCTCCCGGGGCCACAACCAGTTCTGAATGAACCTTTTGTTTCAGAGTCATCTCCATCCACTCTGCCAAAACCTGATCCACGTGCTGGCATGGATACGGTAGTTTTCTGCCACTCCTTCTTGTCGAGGTCCTGAATTTTCAGGAAGCTCTGCCGTGTGCCGAGGAGTATGTCCGGTCAGGGGCAGGCAGCTTCGAATATCAGAAAAACTCTTCCTTGATGACGTTGCAATAAGTTCGATCAACTGCGTTGTAGCAGGTACGGCCAGTGCTCGACGTACCATATGTATGCCTCCGATTGGCCGACACCGCTCCGTCCCGCAGTCTCTTTTCAAGGTGTGATGGTCTTGCAGGATGAGCCTGCATGAAAAAGCATCTTGTCTTCGGGCAGGAGATGTATTAATATATGATCAATTGTTCATATGTTAATGCAGGGAGTGAAGTGATGAACACAAGGGATACCAAAGAGATGAGCGGCACCGATCGGTGTGTGTGCCGCTGTATCCATCAGGACCGCATCGATGCGGCCAGGAAAAAGAGTCTTGGTGAGCATCCGCTCCGCCAGATGGTACTTCTTTTCAAGGCCATGGGGGATCCGAGCCGGTTGAAGATCCTCTGGGCCCTGCAACAAGGTGAGATGTGTGTTTGTGATCTGGCCGCATTTCTTGGCATCAGCGAGTCCGCGGTCAGCCATCAGCTTCGTCAGCTTCGCCAGCTGCACCTGGTGGCCAATCGGCGTGAGGGGCCAGTCCTGTACTATCGCCTTGACGACGACCATGTAAACCAGCTTATGGCAGTAGCCTTCACCCACGTACAGGAGTAGTCCGTCATGCAGGTCCTGTCTGTTTTTATCACCGATCTGTTCAGGGCCTCTTGGGGGATGCTCCAGGATGCCTCACTCTATATCATTTTTGGCCTCCTGGTGGGTGGACTCCTGAGGGTTTTTCTTTCTCCGTCCTATGTGGCAGCACACCTTGGCAGTGGCCGGTTTGTCACTGTTTTCAAGGCAGCCCTGCTGGGTATCCCCATTCCTCTTTGTTCATGCGGGGTCCTTCCAGCCGCGGCTTCCCTCAAAAAACAGGGTGCCAATAACGGAGCGGTCACCGCCTTTCTTATATCCACTCCGGAGTCAGGAGTTGATTCCATCTCCATTACCTGGGCCCTGCTCGACCCTGTTATGACCATTGCCCGACCGGTGGCTGCCTTTTTTTCAGCCTTTTTCGCCGGGATTACGGAAAACCTGCTCAATCCTCCCATGTCCGGAAAAACAATTCAACCAGACCTCAGCTGCACCATCGACAACTGTTGCGACGGTATTGACTGTCCCCCGGAAGAGCACAGGAACCACCACTCTTTTTTTGAGAAAATCACTGCAGGTGTCCGTTTTTCGGTTACGGATCTCTGGGGTGATCTGGCAGGATGGTTTTTTGTCGGAATCATCCTTGCCGGCGTTGTAACAGTTCTGGTGCCGGACGATGCCATCAGTCGCTATATGGGTGGAGGTATCGGTTCCATGCTCCTGATGCTCGGTTTTGGTATTCCCCTCTATATTTGTGCCACCGCATCCACTCCCATTGCCGCGGCCCTTATTCTCAAGGGGGTGAGTCCCGGGACAGCGCTGGTCTTTCTTCTGGTCGGCCCGGCAACCAACATTACCTCGCTTTCGGTCCTGTTCGGTATCCTTGGCAAAAGAGCTACAGCAATCTACCTGGTCTCTATTGCAGTTGTCAGTGTGCTCTGTGGTCTTGTCGTGGATGCAATATATCTTGCGCTGGGGATATCTGCCACTGCCGTGGTCGGTCAGGCCGGGGCTCTGCTGCCTGCATGGTTGGAGACAGGTGCGGCGTTTTTTCTCCTTCTCATCTCCATTCGTCCCCTTGGAAGTATGCTTACAGCCCGCTTTTCCAGGGATAAACACACCTGTGGTTGCAGCGAGGCATCTTGTGAAGCATCCCGGGCCCATTCATACTCCCAAGTCCATACGCACGATCATGGCGGTGAATGTGGTTGCAGCGCTGATCATCAAAGCGGGCTGGTGCAGCTGCAGACGGACCGGTCCGGAACCGATAAAACGCAGAAGTGAGATTAATCCACTATCCCAGGGCCACATCCAGAGTCATCATGATGGCAAAGCCGATCATCACACCGATGGTGGCCACATCGGAATGTTTTTCCGCCTGGGACTCCGGGATCAACTCCTCGGCAACCACATAGATCATGGCTCCGGCGGCAAAAGCCAGGGCATATGGGAGCAGCGGGCGCATAAACAGCACCGCCGCTGCTCCCACCAGGCCGGCCACCGGTTCGACAGCCCCTGAAAGCTGGCCATACCAGAAACTTTTCAGTCTCGACATTCCTTCCCGTCGCAGTGGAACCGCCACTGCAGCTCCCTCGGGAAAATTCTGGATGCCGATACCCAGGGCCAGTGCTAGGGCTCCACTAAGGGATGCCGATGGGTAACCTGCATGTGCCGCGCCGAAAGCAACCCCCACCGCAAGTCCCTCTGGTATGTTATGCAGGGTGATGGCCAGTACCAGAAGAATCGAGCGATGCCAGCCGGTTTTGACGCCTTCGGCTTCGCTGAGGGGAAATCCGGGATGAAGGTGGGGTAAAATCTTGTCCACGGACCAGAGAAAAAGACCGCCGGATAGAAAGCCGATCAGCGGTGGAAGCCAGCTTATGCCACCAGCCTCTTCGACCATGGCGATGGATGGGGCCAGAAGAGACCAGAACGAAGCGGCTATCATTACGCCGGCGGCACAGCCGAGCATGCCATCCATTACCCGTCGGCTGATCTTTTTGAAAAAAAAGACCAGGGCTGCGCCAAGGGCAGTAACAAACCAGGTGAAACAGGTGGCCAGCAGAGTCTGCTGGACTGCCGAGAGATGAAGAAACCAGGAAGTCATGGAAAAAGGATATCTGACCGGGTTCAGGACACCTGTTAATCTGTTGCAAGATGGATGGTGTCCGGGAAATGCATATCTGTCAATTGTGATTATAGGAGGTTCCTTTTCTTTTTGTAAAGTAAACCTCGAGCAGTGAAGAGGGGCCTCTGTCAGGAGTTTTCTTCCCTGGCACGCGATTGCGCGACCAGGCACATTGTGGTGTCAGGCTGTTTTTGTTTTAATGTGACCAGCTTTGTTTTCGAGCGTATATATTGCAGGAGTCCTGTAGGCCCACGTACCTGTTTTGGAAAGGAAATAATTGTTTTTTAGAACCTTAATAGCTATTTTCAGGAGTTTTTTATGAAGATTCAGAATGTGTTCCTTGTCGGCCTGGTACTGGCTGTGCTGTCTGGTTGTGTCGGGGTCGATGTCGGCAGTAATTTCATAGGGAATAGATACCTCTCTTCAGGGGATTACGATGGCGGAGCAGCACGTTTCCGCAAGGTTGTCCGGGAGAAACCCGACTCGGCCCAGGCCAATTATTTCCTCGGTCGGTTTCTGCTGGCTCAACAAAAGGCCTCCGAATCCTTGCCGTATTTTGAAAAAGCTGTCCAGCTGTCTCCAGACACTGTGGACTACAGGTTCTGGCTGGGCGTTACTCTCGGTGAGCTCGGCCAAATCGACAGTGAAAGGGCCCAGTATGAACAGATTCTGGCCCTTAATGAAAACTATGTGCCAGCCTGGGTATATCTCGGACATAACCTCCTGAAAAACAGGAAGTACGAGGAGGCCCTTGCCAGCTACACCAGAGCCCTGGAAATGGCGCCGACCATTCAGACCGCGCTCTATAACCGGGCCCTCATTATGCATATCCTGGATCGGACACCCGAGGAAAAGATCGCCTGGATGATTTATCTCAAACGATATCCTGCCGGGGCCCGGGCCCTGCGGGCCACCGACCACCTGAACCGGCTCGGTGATTTTTCCTATCGCAATTATCAGCTCGGCGCCCGGCGGGTCACCCTCAGAAAGATTTATTTCCAGCCATTTTCGTCTGAGTTACGCCGCAACTCGTTTCCCTCCCTTGATTTGGTGGGCGAGATCGTCAGCAATCTTGAGAAACCAACACTGCAGATTGTTGTCTATCAGAAAAATAATAAAAAGTTGGCCCGGGACCGGGCGATAAGCATTAGAAAATACCTGCTGGAAAAGTATTCCGAGCTTGAAGGACGGGTAGGGATCAGCTGGTTTGATGTGGAGGAGAGATTCACCGTTAAGGGGCAAGAGGTCCGCACAGGTGAATCAGTCCGGTTCTTTCTGACCCGGTAAGGACATGGCCCGGTAGAGATATGTTGAAAAATTGTTCAGGCGAAGAGCGGTCTCATCCGCTCTTCGCCTTTTTTTTATGAAAAAAGGCCGGTGAATTGTGACCAGGAACAAGATCCTTCGTATAACAGGGTAAAGAGCAGGACAACAGCAGGGCCTTCCGGTTCGGAGAAGATGGAAAAACCAGATGACGAGATAGTTCAGGAGGTCCTGGACGGAAACAGGGAACAGTACCGTATCCTGGTGATTCGGTACCAGCGGCAGATATACAACCTGATGTATCGCTATTGCCGTAACGACGATGACGCCGCGGACCTGACTCAGGAGGCCTTTGTCAGGGCCTTCACCAGGCTCCATCAGTATTGCACCGGGCAGCGTTTTTTTTCCTGGCTCTACAGTCTGGCTGTCAACCTGGCCCGGGACTGGTACCGGAAGAGCCGGAATCGGCAGGCTTTGCGGCGTGACCTGATGACAAACAGCGCCCCTCTGGATACCGGTTCTTCCCAGCAGGAAAAGATGGAACAGGATCAGGAAATGGAGCAGCTGGTAGCGGCCCTGGACCTGCTGCCGGAAAAGACGCGGGAAATCGTGATTCTGCGCTATCACCACGAGCTGCCCATAAAGGAAGTGGCGAAAATTTTTGGTCTTGGCGAGAGCGCGGTGAAAATGAGGCTTTCCCGGGCCATGCAGCAGTTGAGAAATATTATGCAGGAAGATGGACGACATGGAGCACAAGAGACGCGACAGGGATAACAAAGGGATCGAGGAACTGCTGCGCCACCTGCCGCAGCGCGAGGTGCCCGACGATCTGACCCGAAATATCATGGCTCGGATCAGGGAAAAGAAACCTGGTCTCCTGAAACGACTGCGGCGGTTTTTTGCCGGATCTTTTGCCATTACTGTCCAGCCGGCCCGGGTTGCTCTGCTCGGGGCCGGTCTGGCCGCAGCATTTTATCTTGGCACCCTGGTGGGAACCGGACCTGGCGAATCAAGGATCCAACTGCCTGAAGTCACGACCCTGAGCAGTGAGGCAAGCTACTACATTGGCAGGGGGCTGGTTACTGCCGGCTATCCAGAAGAGGCCCTTGCATATCTGAATCAGGCCGCATTGCTCAATCCTGACCAGCCGGAGTATGGATTGTGGCAGGCCGTGGCCTGGCAGGCCGCGGGCAAGCCCGAGCGTGAGCGTGAGCAGTATCACCG
The DNA here is from genome assembly GCF_054025815.1 of Desulfolithobacter sp. Classification (NCBI taxonomy): domain Bacteria; kingdom Pseudomonadati; phylum Thermodesulfobacteriota; class Desulfobulbia; order Desulfobulbales; family Desulfobulbaceae; genus Desulfolithobacter; species Desulfolithobacter sp. The sequence goes on from NZ_JBPMMS010000013.1 coordinate 42,495, forward strand.
GCTGGTCAGCAATCATCCTGATTTTCTTCCGGCCCTGGTCAATCTTGGTCATAACCAGCTGGAAACTGGCGACCTGGATGGAGCTTTGAAGAGTTATCAGCAGGTTCTGGCCATGATACCGGATGAGCAGGACGCCCTGTATAATATTGGACTGGTGTATCGTCTCAAAGGTGACCTGGAGAAGGAGCGGCAGGCATGGCAGCAATATCTGGCCCGCCACAGAAGCGGGGAAAACAGTTACCGGGCCGTACGGTATCTCAACGAGCTGGGTGATTTCAGTTACCGGACCGCCATGCTTGGTTACCGGCGGGTCATTATCAATCAGGATGCATTGCTGGGCAATGATTCTGAGGCCAGGGAACGGGAGGTCTCCTGGCTGGCCGCGCAGTTTGCCAGGGTGCCGGCAACCACTTTGAACCTGGTGGTTTTTGATGCCCGGGGCAGGGAGCCGGCCATGCAAAAGGCGAGAAGACTGAAAGAACAGCTGGCCATATATCTGCAGGATGATAAGCAGGTCCGCATCAGCTGGTTTGGTCAGCCGGAGTCTGTACGTACAGGAAAGATGGAAGCAGTGCTGAAACAGGGTGTCCTTGTGTTCAGCCAACCTGAAAAGAAAAGCAAGTCAAAGGAGCGCCGGATATGAAAACCAAAAAATACTTGAAAGTGTACGCTATTGCTCTTCTTATGGGTGGGATGATCTGTGCCCGGCCCTTGCTGGCGGCCACGGTTGCAGCCGATACCGAAATCGAGGCCGCGGACGATAGCGTGTCGGTGGATGTGGCGGTGGAAGCAGATGCCCTGGAAGAGGATGAACCGGCCTTTACTTCTGTTGAGGAAGTCGTAGCGGCCATCCAGGAAGCTGAAGAAGAGGCCAGCCAGGCCCCGGCAGAACTTGAGGATGCTCTCCAGGATGTTGAGGAGGCTGCCACTGCCCTGGAGGAAGCCCAGGCAACCGCGGATCCGGAAGCAATTGAAGAGGCCCGCGAACATCTCAGCCAGGCCGAAGAAGCCTTTGCCGAAGCCATCTCGGAGCTTGCCGGTGTGGATACGGAGGCGGTGGAGTCCATGCGTGAGGAAGGCATGGGCTGGGGAAAGATTGCCAACGAACTCGGTGTTCAGCCGGGTCTCCTTGGCTTGGGCAATACCATTGGCCGGCAGAATCATGGCGAGGTAACCCATCAGGACAAGCGGGAGATGCACGGTGTTGATCCCGAGGAATTGGCCGAGGCTACTGCCCGCGACCTTGAAGGAACCGACTCGATCGATGGCAGAGATGAGGATGACCGAGGCGGCAGGTCCATGTCTGGTCGGGCTGGTGGCAGGCATGGAGGTGTTGGTCTGGACAGTGAAATGGATAGTTCGGATGAGGGGCACGGCTACGGCGATGGTGACATGGACGATGATGGTCACGATGGCCTGGGTGAAAGTGATGATGGAGACGGTGTCGGCGAGGGTCATGGCGGCTCTGACAATGGCGGCGGTGGTCATGGCGGCGGTGATAGCGGTGGTGACGACGGCGAGAGTGATGGTGGAGAAGGTCATGGTGGTGGAGAAAGTGAGGGCCACGGCGGCGGTGGAGGCTGGCGTTGATCGTTTTCCCTTGCAAGCTGCCGACAGGAGATAAAGGGGCAGGTCAACAATAGAACAGGCCACCTGATATGGAATCAGGTGGCCTGTTTTTTTCTGCGAGCGAGAGCTCGCTTACAGGCTTGAAACAGGCCATTTTTCCCGCGAGAAGCGACATCGGTACTCTCCAGGGAGGAGAGAGGTATACTTGACAAAAAGTTTGCGAAAAAAACCTGTGTCCCTGTATCCCACCTGATAACTGATTTCATCAAAACTCATGTTGGTGGATTCCAGCATTTGCTTGGCCCTTTCCACCCGGACTCGCTGGAGATAGACCAGCGGAGTCTCTCCGGTTGCGTGCTTGAAGTGCCGCTCCATGGTCCGTCTGCCCATGCCGTGTCTCCTGGCCAGCTGATCGAGATCGAAATCGCGGCGGTAATCTTTTTCCATTTCCTGCTGGATGTTCCGTACGGTCGTGTCGCCATGATCGTGGCGGCCGAGAAAGATGGTGTAGGGAGACTGGGAGTGGCGGCCAAGATCATGAAGAAAGACCTTGGCGCACTGGATGGCAACTTCCAGGCCACAGAGTTTCTCGATCAGGTAGACAGATAGGTCGAGAAAGGAGTTGAAGGCTCCGGAGCAATAAAGATTGCCATCTTCGGTAATCAGTTCGTTTGGTTCCAGGTTTACCCTGGGATATCTGTTCCGGAATTCCGGGACCATGGCCCAGTGTGTGGTGGCTCGGCGCCCATCGAGCAGGCCGGTTGCAGCCAGTAAAATGGAGCCGGAGCAGATGGCTGCCAGCATGCTGCCCCGATCGCATTGCTGTCGCAGCCAGGCAAGGACAGTGGTAGAATTTTTGAGGGTCTGGTCAATTTCCATGATTCCAGGAATGATAACAATATCAGGGCTGATATCCTCCAGGGTCCCTTGGGGGACCAGAGTGATTCCGTTATAACAGCAAACAGTCCGTCCGCCCGGGGAAACGATACGGACCTCGAATCTGGGAATTGGTTTTTTTCCCTGTATCATCTCCCACAGTACCCCGGTCAGGGAAAAGACATCAGCCGGACCGGTCACCGTGGTCGCCACCATGTTGTCCAGGGCCAGGATAGCGACCCGGTATGGCTGTTCTGGTTGTGCAGGCATGACGTTATCACCCTCTTTATTGTCGTTACAGACACTGTTCGCCGGAATTTCTGCTTTCTATAATAGCATGGAAGTTGATGGAACAGGTAGTAATGATTACTGGGACGCAAACTGGAGGTGTGTATGAAACAGGGATTTGTACTTGTGATAGCAACTACGCTGGTTTTTGCCTGGACGGTGTCTGTCTCCCAGGCAAGGCCCCGCAAGCGTTATGATGAACGGACAAGGATGTGCCGGTTGATCGCTGACGGCAAACTGGACTGGAACAGTGAGCCCTGGGGGGTTGGCGGCAAGAAGTTTCGCGAGGTGTGCAAGAGCTGCCATACCAGGGATAACGATAAGGGAGCCCCGTTTCTGCATGCGGAGTCCCATACTTCGGATGGATGGAACCGGATTTTTGCCCGCCGCCGGGCGGCGTGTGCCCGGGACGGCTCCTGGAATGTCCTGACAGAGGAAGAGCTGCTTATGGTCAATGATTATTTATACCGAAACGGCGACTGGACTTACGATCCCAATGATGCCGACTCCTGCGGCTGATGATTTTTTCTCTCCCGGTCGGGAGAAATCTTTTTTTGTTACTTCTCTCCCTCTTCTTCCGGGCCAGTTTGTTTCGGCCCGGAAGAAGAGTTTTTCAACTCCGCCATTCACCTCTGTCTAGCTAAACGACTCTTTTCGCCCTTAATGTTGTCTGTGTCCTGATATTGGACAGTAAATCTGCACGGGCACCTTACCAGTGTACATTTTTGAGGCACCTGAGGGTGGGCTCTTTTTTTATCTTGTATTGAGGCTATGGATGGACAGGTACACTAATCTGTATCTGGAGCAGTTTTTGCAAGGATGGCACAGGTGATGCTGTAGTTTCTGTTGCCGGAATACAGCTGTTGAAGCCGCTTTTGGTCCAGAGTCATGGAATTTCAAGGTAGAAGAGGTGCGTTATGAAAACATACGTTGTGGAAAAACGATGCAAGGTCCTGATCATCGTGGCAATGGTGGCCAGTATCACTCTTCTCCATCTCTCCTTTTCCCACGACAGTACACGCAGTCATGTTGTCGCCAGGGAACTCTATTTTCTGCCCGTGATTTTGAGCGGGTTCTGGTTCGGCCTCCGCGGAGGCCTGCTGACAGCCCTGGCGGTGGCCGCTTTCTACCTGCCTTATTCGTTATTTCACTGGCATGGGTTGACCGCCGATGATCTTGATCGTATCCTGGAGATTCTTCTTTTCTTTGTGGTTGGGATCATTGTCGGTGTCCTGCAGGACAGGCAGAGAACAAGGGCCCGGGAAAAAATAGAGGCACTCCAGGCCATGGCCGGTTCCGTGGCCCATGAAATGAACAGTCCGCTTTTTGTGGCCATGGGCACCCTGGAGCTGCTCCAGGACGATTTTGACAAGGATTCGGAACCATACCTGGAGCTGCAGAATACACTGAAGAATCTGCAGGAGCTCAAAGACCTGATCCGGAAGATAAGCCGGATAGATCGGTTTAACCCCAAAGATTATGACGGAAGTTCAGTTATTCTGGATCTCACCGATTCAGGGCCGGTGAACTCTGGCTCCACGGTACGAAGACGAGAGGTCGGTTGATGTCTTCATGCAGGAGGCTTGAAAGTCCGGACCTGTATTTCGGTGTATGATTTTTGGACAGTTGATTCAGCAGAAAAAACTCACGGATAACGATATCGTCTGAAAAAAACATATAACTCCAGGTGGTTGGGTGATGCGGTTGAAGATAATACATTGTGGCACAGATAGTGCTTTCTGTAAGATATGATAATCAACCGGCAAGGTGTTCCCTGAGAACAGAGGAGGGAGAATCGGCGCCGACAGGCAGGGAGGTACATGCCATGACCACCACAATACATCAAAATCACACCCATCATCACCATGACCACAATCTTGAATACATCGATCCGGTCTGCGGTATGAGCACCGTGGATGCCGATGCGTTCATTGCCTACACTCAGGATGACACTACTTGGTATTTTTGCAGCGAACACTGTTTGGCAGAGTTCAGGGACCATCAGGAAAAATATCCTGTTGAACAGGAAAACCATGTTGTCCAGCAGAGGGATGGGCTCTTTACCTGTCCCATGCACCCGGAAGTGGAGCAGAAGGACCCTGGCAGCTGTCCGAAATGTGGTATGGCGCTGGAACAAAAGGTCCAGACTCCTGCGACGGGACACATCCAGTACACCTGTCCCATGCACCCGGAAATCGTCCAGGAAAATCCAGGTACCTGTCCGAAATGCGGCATGGCTCTTGAACCTGTCAGTTTTTCCGCTGACCAGGAAGAGTACGATCCTGAATTTGAAGACATGAGGAACCGTTTCCAGATCTCGGCTGTGCTGGCTCTTCCCCTGGTGGTGATTGCCATGCGGGACTTGATCCCCGGCGGCGGGGTCCTCGAAGAACTGGCTTCTGATAAGATTCTGGGTTGGCTTGAGCTGTTGCTGGCCACACCGGTTGTACTCTGGGGGGGATGGTCTTTTTATGTCAGGGCCGTACAGTCCGTTAAGCATCGCAGTCTCAACATGTTCACCCTTATTGGGCTTGGCGTGTCGGTTGCCTTTATTTACAGCCTGGTCGGTGTCCTGTTCCCGGACCTGTTCCCGGCCGCCATGCGTGGACCGGACGGATCGGTTGGGGTGTATTTCGAGGCGTCGGCAGTGATCGTCACTTTGATTCTGTTAGGCCAGGTTCTTGAACTCAGGGCCCGCAGGCATACAGGAGCGGCAATCAGGTCCCTTCTTGATCTGTCACCCAAAACGGCCCGCAAGATAAAACCAGATGGTACGGAGCAGGATATCTCCCTGGAAATGGTCCATCCCGGAGACCTGTTACGGGTTCGTCCGGGAGAAAAAATTCCTGTGGACGGGGTAGTGGTGGAAGGCAGTTCCTTTGTTGATGAATCCATGATATCCGGAGAGCCTCTACCGGTGGACAAAAAAACGGGCGACCAGGTCATCGGCGCCACGATCAATGGAAAGGGAAGCCTTATTATGAAGGCGGAAAAGGTTGGCAGTGATATGCTTTTGTCAAGGATTGTTCATCTGGTGTCCGAAGCCCAGCGCAGCAAAGCGCCTATTCAGAAACTTGCGGACCTGGTGGCTGGATGGTTTGTGCCGTTGGTTATTGTCATTGCTCTTGTTGCTGTTGTTGTCTGGTATTTCTTCGGGCCGGAGCCCCGGTTGGCTTATGCGCTTGTTGTGGCGGTATCCGTATTGATTATAGCCTGTCCCTGCGCACTTGGTCTGGCGACCCCAATGTCCATTATGGTTGCAACCGGTAAGGGCGCGACCCTGGGTGTTCTCTTTAAAAATGCCGAGGCCATTGAAACTCTGTGCAAAATTGACACCCTGGTTGTGGACAAGACCGGTACTTTGACCGAAGGAAAACCTCGGTTGACCCATGTGATTGCTGAGCAGGAGGTTGATGAAAACGACCTGCTCAGGCTTGCGGCCAGCCTGGAAAAATCAAGTGAACATCCTCTTGCTGCCGCCATTGTGGCTGGAGCGAAAGACAGGCAAATAAGCCTGACAGAGCCGACGGATTTTCTGTCGCTGACCGGAAAAGGGGTTGCAGGAACGGTCGAGAAACACAGGGTCCTTCTCGGTAACGATAAATTGCTTGATCACTATGCGGTTGAGCCGGGAAATCTGGCGAAAAAGGCTGAGTCCATGCGTAAAGACGGGCAGACAGTGATGTTTGTTGCGGTGGACGGTCAGGTTTCCGGACTCATTGCCGTGGCTGATCCAATCAAGGAATCGACTCCGGATGCTATTCGCCGGCTCCATGCCGAGGGGATTTTCATTGTCATGTTGACCGGAGACAACAGGAGTACCGCCGAGACTGTGGCTGCAAAACTGGATATTGACCAGGTGATGGCTGACGTTTTGCCTGAAGAAAAGGCCCGGGTTGTCAAATCGCTCCAGGATGACGGCCGGATGGTGGCTATGGCGGGTGACGGTATCAACGATGCCCCGGCCCTTGCCCAGGCCCATGTGGGGATTGCTATGGGGACAGGCACGGATGTGGCCATGGAGAGTGCTGACCTGACCCTTGTCAGGGGTGATCTGACCGGTATTTTCCTGGCCAGGAAGCTTAGCCGGGCGACCATGGCAAACATCAGGCAGAATCTGTTTTTTGCCTTTGTCTATAACGCGCTCGGGGTTCCGGTGGCAGCAGGGGTTCTCTATCCTGTCTTCGGCATACTTCTTTCACCGGTTATTGCGGCGGCGGCCATGAGTTTAAGCTCTGTTTCTGTGGTTCTCAATGCGCTGCGCCTGAGAGCTGTACGGATAGTACAGTAGCCAGACAGCACCATAACGGGATGACGTTTTTTAGCCTCCGAGGGCCATTAAGCGCTATAGAGGACGTATGTATTAAAAAAACGTTATCTCGTTTTTCCTGTATTGACGGCATGATTTTTTCGGTACAATACACCTGTCACGGTCACGAAAGATTATCTGTTCAGAGGGCCGCCTGTCCATCCCTGCTGTGACGACCATGCTCCTGGAAAAATAGATTCGCCCCGATCCTTTCAGCTTGGTTCAACTGCTGCTTTCGGCCTGTTCAGGAAAGAACGGTGCCTGTTCCCTGAATGGCAGGGAAGGGAGCTCAATTTTATAGAACTTCAGGCCTGTTCCATGCAGATACCATCCACCCGAGTGTCTTTCAAACTGTCCTGGTCCGCCCTGGCCATAGTCGTTGCCGCACTGATTCTTGGCACATTGCTTGCCATTTCCACGGTGCGCAATCTGGCACGGGAACAGAAAATCATGAAGAGTTTTCTTCTTGACGAGGGGCTGGTCCTGATTCGAAGTTTCCAGGCTGGAGCGAGAACCACCATGATGCATCACATGATGAATACTTCTTCGCCGCTGGAGACGCTGGTTACCGAAACGGCCAAAACAGATCGTATCGCCTACATTCATGTTGTCACCGAAGACGGGGTGGTTCTGGCTACTGCCGGCAAGCTTCCTCCCCGGGACAGTCACCCGGAAAGTTCCAGGGTCCTGGCTGCTGAGGGACCGGTCACCACTATCATTAATCTGGCAGACAGCGGCAGTCCCATATTTGAGGTTGCCACGGAATTTCATATGGTTGATGGGGACCAGAGTGGCAATTCCATGGCATCCATAATGTTTCGTCGCAGGCAACAGTGGATGCAGGCCCAATTCGGAGAAAACCTCAACAAGCGCAAGGTGATTTATATCGGCCTGTATACCGATGAATTTATCCAGGCCCAGGAGCAGGATCTTCGTCATACCCTGTTTATGGGCGGTCTGCTGTTGCTGCTCGGCAGTGCAGGTTTTTATTTTTTGTTTCTGTACCAGGGGGCCCGGATTACACGGGCGACTCTTGATACCATGCGTCTTTATACCAGGAGTGTTATTGAGTCCATGCCGGATGGCTTGATGACCCTGGATTGCGGTCAACGGATTGTATCAGTGAATGCGCGGGCAGCGCGGTTGACCGGTTTTCCTGCCGGAAAACTGTCCGGCATACCGGTGGACCGGGTCTTTGCCAACTGGCCCGGTGAACAGATCTGTACCAAACAGGGAGTGGTTGCCCTGGAGTATGAAATACAGCGGACAGATAACCTGTCCATCCCTGTCCGGCTCAGCTCTTCTCCCCTGAAGGACCAGGAGGGAAATAGACTTGGTACCGTGGTGATCATTCGTGACATCCGTGATCTGCGGGCCATGGAGGAACAACTGGAGCGTTCCCGGCGACTCGCCGCCCTTGGGCGAATGGCAGCCGGTATTGCCCATGAAATCAGAAATCCCCTGGGGACATTACGGGGATTTGCCCAGTATTTCGGCAATCAGGCAACGGACAAGAATTCCCTGGAATATGCTCAGCTGATGGTGGATGAGGTAGATCGTCTGAACGCGGCGATTTCAGCCCTGCTGCAGTTCTCCAGGCCAAGAGATCCAGAGTTTCAAAAGTTGTCTCCCGCTCGGGTGCTCGAAAAGACAGCCAGGTTGCTCGAGCATGATTTCAAGGCTGGAAATATCCATTTTTCCATGAAGATACAGTGTACAGGGACTGTTGTCGCAGATGAAGATCTTCTGCTCCAGGTTGTTCTCAATTTGCTCAAAAACAGTCTGCATGCCACCCCGGCAGGTGGTCACATAAGCCTGTTCTGCTCTGAAGAAAAAGACACGATCCGGATTACGGTTTCCGATTCGGGCAAGGGTATGTCCGGGGAAGAGCAGGAGAAAATGTTCGATCCGTTTTTTACAACCCGTCGGGCAGGTACCGGCCTGGGTCTGGCTGTCAGTCACCAGATTGTCGAGCAGCATCACGGGCATTTCGAGGTAGTATCAGCCCCGGGCAGGGGAACAGAAATCACGATAGTGCTCCCGGTGACCCAGAAAAAACAAACTGGAAATGGATGATATGCAGGGAAAAACAATTCTGCTTGTAGATGATGATGTGGCTCACCGTACCATGCTCAAGGTCAACCTTGAGGGGGCAGGCTACACCATACTTGAAACCGACGATGGGGATCAGGTTTTGCCGCTGCTGTGGGACCATGATGTGGATTTGATTCTGCTGGATCTGAAAATGCAGCGAATGGATGGCCTGGAGACCTTGTCGCTGCTCAGGGAAAAGGGGCGTATCGAGCCGGTTATCGTTATCACGGCCTTTTCTTCGGTGGAAAGTGCTGTGGCGGCCATGAAAAAGGGGGCCGTCGATTATGTCACCAAGCCTGTTGATATCGAGGCCCTGAATCTGGCCGTGGAAAAGGCGCTTCATATAGAGGCGCTTCGGGAAGAGAATGCACAGCTTCGGGAACGGCTTGGAGAAAAATTTGACTTTGGCAACATTATCGGCCGCAGCAGTGGTATGCAGAGGGTGTTTGAAACTCTCTCGCTGGTTGCTCCCAGCGATGCAACGGTGCTTATAACCGGAGAATCGGGTACCGGCAAGGAATTGATTGCCGGGGCGCTTCATCAAAACAGTCTGCGTAAAGACGGCCCGTTTATCAAGGTCAACTGCGCGGCTCTGCATGAAAGCTTGCTGGAAAGCGAACTTTTTGGCCATGAACGGGGTGCTTTTACCGGTGCGGAGCGGCAGCGTAAGGGTCGCTTTGAACAGGCCCATCGCGGCACTTTGTTTCTTGATGAAATCGGCGATATGTCGTTGCAGACCCAGGCCAAGATACTCAGGGTAATCCAGGAAGGAGAGTTCGAACGTCTTGGCTCCAGCCAGTCTGTGAAGGTGGATGTCCGCCTTGTGGCGGCAACCCACAAGAATCTTCAGCAAATGGTTGAGGAAGGCACTTTTCGGCAGGATCTCTTTTTCCGGCTTTCCGTGGTGCCTATTGAATTGCCACCTCTCAGGGAGAGGCCGGAGGATATACCAGCCCTGGCTGATTATTTTCTGAAAAAATATGCGAAAAAAAACCGGAAAGATATTCGGAGATTTCATCCCCAGGTTCTGATGCTCCTTGGGCGACATGACTGGCCCGGTAATATCAGGGAGCTGGAAAACACCGTGGAGCGGGCAGTGATTCTCTGCCTTGGAGAACAGATTACTCCCCGGGAACTGTCGCCTCACCTGTTGCCGGAAGATATGGCGCCGAACCTGGAGAAGAACGGCAGGCAGGGTTTCACCCTTCGCGACATGGAGCGTGAGGCAATCAAAACCATCCTGGCTCAGACAGATGGTAACCGCTCGAAAACAGCACGTATTCTTGGAATTGCCCGGCAGACCCTGTTGAACAAGATTAAGGAATACGGTCTGGACAAAGATTGAATTGTCTTGTCCTTTTTTCTAATTTCTGGCATATGTGGACACCATAGATCAGTCTGGTGCCGTCGGTGTGGTTGCCGGCGGAGAATAGGGAATACGGTGCGAATCCGTAACGCTCAGGGCCGGCGCTGTAAGCGGGGACTACGGCCGCATGATGCCACTGTCCACATCTTCGGGGATGGGAAGGCGCGGTCGGAGATTGATCCGTGAGTCAGAAGACCTGCCAGGCTGGATACAAGATAACGGATATTGCTGTCCTGCAAGTCCGCGTCAAGGAACAATTCCCTGGCGCGGATTTTTTTTTTGCCGGCCGGGACGGTCTGAGGAGGAAGAGAGCATGAAGACCCAACTTGAATTGGCCCGCGAGGGGCTCGTTACACCACAGATGGAACAGGTAGCTAGCGATGAGGGCAAGGATGTCGAGCTGATCAGGGAGTTAGTCGCTTTGGGAGAAATCGTTATTCCGGTCAACCATAATCGTCCGAATCAGAAGGTGGTCGGTATTGGCACCGGGTTGCGGACCAAGGTCAATGCCTCTATCGGCACTTCTTCGGACATCAAGGACATCGAGCTGGAAAAAAGAAAGGCGCGGATCGCTGAAGAGGAGCAGGCCGATACCCTGATGGAATTGTCCACCGGAGGCGATCTGGACCTGGTGCGGCGCGAAGTGCTGGCCGCCGTTGATCTGCCGGTGGGCAATGTGCCTCTGTATCAGGCCTTTTCAGAGGCCATCCGCAAGTACCGTAACCCAAACAAACTTGACCCGGAATATCTTTTCGAGCTTATCGAGCGGCAGCTGGAGGATGGAATATCGTTCATGGCAATTCACTGCGGGATCAATCGGTACTCCATTGAACGGCTGCGTCGTCAGGGATATCGTTATGGGGGGCTGGTTTCCAAAGGCGGCACCTTCATGGTGTCCTGGATGGAGTATCATGACCGGGAAAATCCACTTTATGAGCAGTTTGACCGGGTTTGCGATTTGATGAAAAAATATGACGCTGTTCTTTCACTGGGTAACGGTATCCGGGCTGGAGCTATTCATGACAGTCACGACCGGGCCCAGATGGCGGAGATGATCACCAACTGCGAACTGGCCGAGATAGGTCGGGAAATGGGGTGTCAGATGATGGTGGAGGGTCCGGGCCATGTGCCTCTTGACGAGATCGAAGGCAATATAATGCTGGAGAAAAGGATGAGCGGCAATGCGCCCTATTACGTCCTGGGCCCGTTGCCTGCAGACTCCGGGGCCGGATATGACCATATTACCGCTGCCATAGGAGCTGCCAATTCAGCCCGTTACGGAGCGGACTTGATTTGTTACATCACCCCGGCGGAGCATCTCGCCCTGCCCGGAGAACAGGACGTACGTGAAGGTATCCGGGCCACCAGGCTGGCGGCAAGGATAGGTGACATCGCGCGTGATCCTTCCATGCGCGAGCGGGAAAAGCAGGTGGCTATCGCCCGGCGTGATACCCGGTGGGAAAGGCAGATGGAGCTTTTGATGTTTCCAGAAGAGGCTCGCAGGATCCGCAGGGACCGTTCACCGGAAAATAAGCGTACCTGCACCATGTGCGGCGATTTTTGCGCCATGGAGCGGGGAATATCGCTATTTGCCCGAGACATACGCGGTGACAAGCGGGGCTGCGAAGAGGAACAGGCCCGGAAAAAAGCGGTAGTATCCGCGCAGAAAGAAAAATAGAGTCTCAGCAGATATGGCCCGGCTGCTTATTGAACAGCAGGCGGGCCTTGTTTGCCCGGAAGGTGAAGGGCAGCCATTTCAGCGGGTGCGAAACGTGACGATCAGTTTTGAGAGCTCATCGGCCATTTTTGCCAGTTTGCCGGCACTGTTTTTGACAGTTGAGCTGAGCGCAGTTATTTCACCGGCCACCTGGCTTACTTCGGCAATCTCCCGGGCAATGTCACCTGACACTGCCGAGCTCTGGGCCACATTCTCGTTGACCTCGGATATGCCCAGAGCGGCCTGCTGAATATTCTCCGCTATCTCTGTTGTGCTTGCGGTCTGTTCTTCCACGGCTGTGGCGATTGAGGACACTATTTTGTTGACCTTGGTAATGACCCCGGTGACCTGTTTTATCTCGTTCACGGTCAGATTGGTCGAGTTCTGAATGGCTTCGATTTTGGTTTTGATTTCCCGGGTGGCATCGGCTGTCTGGTTGGCCAGTTCCTTGATCTCGTTTGCAACCACCGCAAACCCCTTGCCTGCTTCTCCGGCCCGGGCCGCTTCGATAGTGGCATTGAGGGCCAGCAGATTGGTCTGTTCGGAAATTTCGGTGATCACCTCGGTAACCTTGCTGATCTCACCGGCTGCCTGGCCCAGGGCGTCGACCTTTTCAGAGGAGCCTGAAGCAAGGGTCACTGCTTCCATGGTCACATCCCGTGCTTCCGCGGTGTCCGTGGCTATCCTCTGAACAGTTGCCGACAGCTCTCCCACCGCATCGGCGACGATATTGACATTGGTGGCCGCTTCTTCGCAGGCTGCGGCCACGGAGTTCATGTTGGAACTCATCTCTTCGGTCGCCGCTGCAACATTGTTCGCCTTTTCCGATGACTGATCCGCTCCCTGTGACATAGCTTCAGATGATTCGGAAAGATGGGTTGCTGAATCCTGCAAAACTTCGGTACTGTTTCCGACCTTTTTGAAAACCGTGTTCAGTTTCCTGACCATTTGGTTGAGAGACTCGACCAGTTGACCGATTTCATCCCGACCTTTGTTGTCAAGGGTGGTGGTGAAATCTCCGTCTCCCACAAGGCCTGCAAAAGAGACAGCCTCTCTGATGGAACTGACAATTGAGCGGATCGTCAGAAAAACTATCAGCATGCCTGCAGAAGTGGCCAGGATCGCCATGGACAGGATTATGATCGTGGTTCTGCGATTGTTCTGTTCAATCAGCATGCGCTGGTTCAGTTCGTACTTGTGAGAAGTGTCGACGATGTTTTCCACCATACTTTCAACTTTTGATCCAGTTTGTTCCAATGTCCCGGTGATGGTGTTGATTGCCTGGTTGTTTTTATGAAGAGCAAGCAATGCGCGTTTGTAGGAGTTCGTCTTTTCTTCAACCATTGTCAGGTATTTTTCATCCACCATTCCGTTGTCAAAGGCGTCGACCAGGTTGTCGAGCGCATCGATGGTTTCCTGCAGCTCCTGTGGATCCTGGTGGAGAAGATACTGGCTCTCGTGGAGGCTGATATCGAGGGCCAGCCCTCTGGCTCCCTGAACATAAATGGCGCCTATGGATTTTTCCATGTGCACTGCATGCTCAATAACATCCATGTACGCATCATCCTCACCGGCAACCAGCCTGTTCAGTGCTTCTTTGTATTCAGCCAGATTTTTATTGAGTTCCTCCCGGAAACCGGGAACAAAGGACCCTTCGGTGAGTATTTCGTCGAGCATGTCGAGTGCTGAACGTAATTTTTCAAGGATTCGTTCAGATTTTGTCCGGATGTATTCCTTTTCCAGCTTTCTGGTGCTCAGCAGGGTCAGGTAGAGTTCGTCCACCTGGTGTTGCCTGACAAAACTCTGCAGGTCCCGGGCGGTTTTTTTGAGCTGACCACGCAGCCCTGAGTCCTGGTCGAGCCCAATCTTGCGGGAGGTGTCTACCAGGGCTTCAAAGTTTCTCAAGTAGAGTTCAGCGTTCTTTTCGATGGTGTGAGCCATTTTTTTGATGTCTCCGTATCGGGGCCCGGCTATTTTTATGATCTCATCAAGGTTTTTGTCGAGCAGCTGGATTTCGTTTTTCATCTGGTCCAGGTAGTCGATTTTCTTCTTGAGCATAAAGTTTTTTTCGTTGGTCCGGGTCTGGAGCATGTGAATCCTGACATCCTTGGCAAGCTCGACGATTGCCAGGTCGTTATTGAGCAACTCATTGAAATTTCGTTCTGTTCTGCTCGTGTTGTAGAAGCTTGCTCCGAGAAACATGATAAAAAGAGCCAGGAGGCCGTTGAACAGGAAGGCGAATTTTGTTCGCAGGTTGATATTGTTCCAAAATGATTTCATGGAGATCCTCTCTTGGCAGTGACGCTGGATGTTGCCGGCAAGTTGCGGGCCTCACAGGATTATTGGTCTGGTGCAACCGGCAATACGAAAAAATTGCTGACAAAGACGTGATGTCGATATATGTGCTATTTTATGAGCGAGTACCATGAGAGTCAAAAAAATTCAGTTTTTATTAGAATAAGGCTTGATATTAATTATTTTTCTCTTGTCGGCCGTTGGCATAATTATTCTATGATTACGAGATGTTGTATAGCGGCATAAGGAAGTGTGGAGTGTCTGTCTCTGTCTGCTTTAATGTTTGTCTTTAGGTCACGATGTGGGAGTGAAAACGTTGAAATCCATGGATGACCAGGGACTACGTTGTGCTCTCTTTCAGGTTGTGGCAACGCGAATATGTATTGGGTGCCGGGTGGTATGATGAACAGGATGATATGTTATTGTTTCAGATATCGGGAAGATGACTTGCGAACAGATGTAAAACGGCATGGTCGGTCCTTGATCCTGGACCGGATTATTGCTGAAAAACGGAGAGGAGGGTGTCGCTGCCAGGAAACCAATCCGGCTGGAGTCTGATGTCTGCCCCTGGTCCGCCAGGTGGTGGATGATGAGTTGAAGCGAGGGCGAAGCAAAAAATGGAGCAAGTGAATGTGTTTCGGGAGAAAAGGAGAAAGGCTTTGATCAAGTATTGAGGGGGCGAGCTGGAACCGGGAGAGCCGGCAGTGTGACTGGTGTCTGTCCAAAAATGATTTTTCGGAGTCTTTGCTTACCTGATCTCGGGTGAAAATCCTCATTTTTGGCCAGACACTGACTAATCGTCTGCGGTAAAGGCTGCGCGCAGGTATTCACGATTGAGCCTTGCGATGTTGCGTATGGAGATGCCCTTGGGGCAGACGTTTTCACATTCGCGTTCATTGCTGCAGTTGCCGAACCCTTCCCGGTCCATGGCCTCGACCATGGCCAGGGCCCGGCTTTTGCGCTCAGGCTGCCCCTGTGGCAGCAGGGCCAGTTGGGAGATCTTGGCCGAGACAAAGAGCATGGCCGCCGCATTGGGACAGGCGGCGACACAGGCTCCGCAGCCGATGCAGGCGGCGGCGTCCATAGCCTGCTCGGCTCTGTTCTGGGCTACCGGGAGGTTATTGGCGTCCTGGGGAGAGCCGGTGTTGACCGAGACAAAGCCGCCGGACTGTATGATCCGGTCAAAGGCGGACCGATCCACCACCAGGTCCTTGATCAGCGGAAAAGCTCTGGCCCGGAAAGGCTCGATGATAATGGTCTGGCCATCCTGGAAGTGACGCATGTGCAGTTGACAGAGAGTGGTCTCCTTTTCAGGACCATGGGCAATCCCGTTGACAACCGCTCCGCACATGCCGCAGATTCCCTCGCGGCAGTCATGGTCAAAGGCTACAGGCTCTCTCCCTTCAAGGGTCAACTGATCATTGAGCACATCGAGCATTTCCAGAAAGGACATATCCGTGGAAATGTTTTGCAGCTGATATGTTTCCAGTGCGCCTGGCTGCTCTGGTCCGGCCTGGCGCCAGACCTTGACCGTGAGATTGATTTTTTTTGCTGCCATGGTGGTTGTGTCAGGTTGTTATTTGTAGCTGCGCTGTGAGGGTGTCACGTTTTCAAAGTGCAGCGCTTCCTTGTGCAGGGCCGGCCTCTTTTCCTCGCCCCGGTACTCCCAGACCGCGACATGGGAGAAATGCTCATCATCCCGCTTGGCCTCGTGCTCTTCGGTTTGGCTCTCCTCGCGCAGGTGGCAGCCGCAGGATTCCTCCCGAGCCAGAGCATCCAGGACCATGACCTCGGCAAACTCGAGAAAATCCGCTATCCGGCCTGCCCGCTCGAGAGACTGGTTGAGTTCCTGTCCGCTGCCTGGCACCAGCAGGTTGTCCCAGAATTCTTCCCGGATTTCGGGGATCAGCTCCAGGGCCCGGGTCAATCCTTCCCTGTTACGGGCCATGCCGCAGTAGTCCCAGAGAACCTTGCCGAGCCTGCGGTGGTAATAGTCCACCGGCTGGAGCCCGGAGCGGCGGGTGTTGTGGTTTTTCAGCAGGGCCTGGATACGTTTCCGGACCGAGGTTTCGGCCGTATCGTATTCCGGACGATCACTGTCCACAGAGAACATGCCCTGCTGGCCAAAGTAGTTGCCGATGGTGTAGGGCAGGACAAAATATCCGTCCGCCAGTCCCTGCATGAGGGCTGAGGCGCCCAGCCGGTTGGCCCCGTGATCCGAGAAATTGGCCTCGCCGAGGACAAAGAGACCAGGGATCGTGGACTGGAGCTCGTAATCCACCCACAGACCGCCCATGGTATAGTGGACCGCCGGATAGATCATCATCGGTTCCTTGCTGGGATCCTGGTCGGTGATCTTCTGGTACATATGAAAGAGGTTGCCGTATTTCTTCAGAATCATCTCCAGACCGTCGCGTTCGATGGCGTCGCGGAAATCGAGATAAACGGCCAGCCCGGTTTCACCCACGCCCCGGCCCTCGTCACAGACCTCCTTGGCATTGCGGGAGGCTACGTCCCGCGGCACCAGATTGCCGAAACTCGGGTACTTGCGCTCGAGATAATAGTCCCGCTGGTCTTCCGGGATATCGTTCGGGTTTCTTGTGTCGCCGGGCTTTTTCGGAACCCAGACCCGGCCATCATTGCGCAGGCTTTCACTCATCAGGGTGAGCTTGGACTGGTAGTCTCCATGGACCGGGATACAGGTCGGGTGGATCTGGACAAAACAGGGGTTGGCAAAACCGGCCCCCTTCTTGTAGGCCCGCCAGGAAGCGGTCACATTGGAGGCCATTGCGTTGGTGGAAAGGAAAAACACGTTGCCGTATCCGCCGGTGGCCAGCACCACGGCATGGGCTGAGTAGCGCTCCAGTTCTCCGGTGATCATGTTACGGCAGATGATGCCCCTGGCATGGCCGTCCACCACGACCAGGTCCATCATTTCCCGGCGGGGATAGATAGTGACCTTGCCAAGCTTGACCTGCCGCATCATGGCCGAATAGGCCCCGAGCAGCAACTGTTGCCCTGTCTGGCCCCGGGCGTAGAAAGTGCGCGATACCTGGGCCCCGCCAAAGGAACGGTTGGCCAGCATGCCGCCATACTCCCTGGCAAAAGGAATACCCTGGGCCACGCACTGGTCGATGATGTTGTTGGAAACCTGGGCCAGCCGGTAGACGTTGCCCTCCCGGGCCCGGAAGTCACCGCCCTTGATGGTGTCATAGAACAGGCGGAAGATGGAGTCGCCGTCATTCTGGTAGTTCTTGGCCGCGTTGATGCCGCCCTGGGCCGCAATGGAGTGGGCTCGCCGGGGACTGTCCTGGAGACAGAATGATTTCACGTTGTAACCGAGTTCTGCCAGCGAGGCGGCAGCCGAGGCCCCCGCCAGGCCGGTGCCCACCACAATGATATCGTATTTGCGTTTGTTGGCCGGGTTGACCAGTTTGTACTCAAACCGGGCCCGGTCCCATTTTCCGGCCAGTGGTCCTGGTGGGATTTTCGCGTCAAGCTGCATGGTTACTCATCCGATGGGTGTCCGTGATTGACTGCTATAAAAACAAAAAACAGCAAAAAAACAGGATACAATGGTATAGTTACGCAAGTTGGCCAAGCCAGTTCCTGTTGCTGATGAGCAGCAGGACAATAACAAAAAAGATAGAGATTATGAGTCCGCATCCGATCCAGGCGCTGACACGGATCAACCGGTCGTAGCGGGGATGGTTGAGGCCAATGCTCTGAAACATGGACCAGAAGCCGTGGCTGATATGCAGGGTCAGGGCCAGCAGGCCCAGGCTGTAGAGTACGGTGTAGGCGGGGTTGACCAGGATGGTGGAGACTATGTCGGCAATGGTTGTGTTCCGGTGGTCGGTGAAGTGGACATTTTGCAGATGCACCCAGATGAAACCCAGGATCACCAAGCCGGTGTAGGGCATGGTCCGGGAACCAATGGTTCGGCCTCCGGCGGAGTGCTGTGCGACGTAGCGGCTCGATCGGGCCTTGATGTTTTCCAGGGCCAGGGCCAGTCCGGTCACCACGTGGAGGGAGAAGACGGTAAGGAGAATGATTTCAAAAACAGAGATAAACGGGCCCAGGGCATGCAAATGTTCGGCATAGGAGAGAAATGCGTCCCTTCCCCAGAAGATGGAGCTGTTGCCGGCAGCGTGGACGAGCAGGAATCCGCCGAGCAACAGTCCGGTTGAGGCCATGATGTATTTTTTGCCAACAGAGGTGTTGCAAAAAGAAGTAAACCACGACATAGACTGTGCTTTCCTGATGAATGGTTGTATGAAAATCGTTCTCCGGCACAACGGTGTCAGGAAAGGATTTTCATGGTCGAAGTCTCAGCGTATCTCGTTGCGGCCAAACCGTTTCGTTCTTCGGTACGGCCCTGCCTGGTGCCTGGATTTTGCCTGCAATGTATATAAGAACAGGTGAGATGACAATGGAAAAAACAGGAAAAAAATCAGCTCGTCCCGGGGGCAGGCACAATGTGGTTGACGGTCGGAGCAATCGGGCCTTGAGCCTTTTGCAGCCATGTTTTGTTTGTCCACGAAGTTGTGGGGTCAACCGGCTTGATGATCAGGTCGGGCTCTGCCAGGTTGGGCGTTGTGCCCGGGTAGCCAGTTTTGGACCTCATTTTGGCGAGGAAGCACCCCTGGTGGGGCGTAACGGCTCAGGGACCATTTTTTTCGAAGGCTGTAACCTGCGCTGCGTATTCTGCCAGAACTATGATATCAGTCATATTGAGGACCAAGGTCTCTCTCCGGACAGCGAAGTCGATGATCGGCAGTTGGCCCAGATCATGCTCAGGTTGCAGTCCATGGGCTGTCATAATATCAATCTGGTGACCCCGTCCCACGTGGTGCCCCAGATCCTTGCCGGGCTGGAGACAGCCCTGGCGGAAGGACTCGATATTCCGATTGTATACAATACATCGGCGTATGACAGCCTCGAAACTCTTCGGCTGCTGGACGGGATAGTCGATATCTACATGCCAGACTGCAAGTTCTGGTCTCCTGATTCCGCCGGCACCTATGCCGGTGCCCGTGATTATCCCGATATTATGCGCCAGGCAGTGCGGGAGATGCACCGCCAGGTGGGCGATTTGGAGATCGGTTCCGACGGCCTGGCCTGTCGAGGCATGCTGGTCCGCCACCTGGTCATGCCGGGCATGCTTGATGAAACCGGTGCTATCCTGTCCTGGCTGGCAGATGAAATATCCCCTGCCACGTATGTCAATATCATGGACCAGTACCATCCCTGCGGCCAGGCGCAGCTGTATCCGGAAATAGACCGGACCCTGCAGCCCGGGGAGTATGCCAAAGCCCTGGAGCTTGCCCGCAGGGCCGGACTCACCCGCCTGGACCAGCGTGATTTCAAAACTCTTTTAGAGCGGCTGGGTATTTTGTGAAGCAGAGCTGCAAAAAAAGGCCGGGACTCAATTAGGGATGAATTACTGATGGTTTTGGTCTATTATCAGGCCGTTGAAAAAAACATCTGCCCCAGGTGCAGGATTGTTGAAGCCAGGCCCGGGTACGGGTTTCAACAGCTTGTTACGCCTGGAAGCAAGAGGCAGGTGTCACCGGCACAGTGCTGGAGCAAGGGAATCTATAACCTGCAAACAGAAAAAAATGACTGAAGAACAGACGCTGCGTACATCGGTCACCCCGAACGGAACATTCAGAGTCGGTGTTCACCGGCCCTCCTACAGTGTCGTGAATCTGCGAGAGCAGGATTTCATCGCTGAACTGGGCACCATGCCCGACGGGAGCAGTCTTGATAATGCGGTGAACTTTCCTGATGGCGACGTGCACGAGGGGGCGGCTCGCTGGATCTATGAAATTCCCAACGCACTCTTTTTCCGTGGTGCAACCTATATAGATTCAGGATGGGCCGCAGCCCGGGCGGTGAATCCCTCCTCCATAAGGATCAAAAAGCCGTCTTCCTGTTCACTGCTGGCAGTTCTCGGGCGGCATCTCAAGCCCGATCAGGCCCGCCGAATTCTCGGAGAACTGCCCCGTCCGGTTCTCTATGACCTGGCAGCCAATTCCACGGATCCGGAAGAGCTGGTAATGCTGGCCGGATTTTGCTGCCGGATGACCTTTGACAAAAACGGACAGCCCGCCGGTCTTGTCTACAGAAAAAAAGACGGCACTGTGCGGGCTGATATCGATGATTTTGAACTCTTTGAAACCATTGCCAACAATCCCTGTCTGCCGGACCGGTACAAGGAGATCATGGTCCTCAGGCCTGGGGTACAGGGGAGCAGTGAGATAGTAGGTGAGTTTCGCCAGGGTTCCACCCATGTCTTTGAGTACCTGCGTCGTAACAGTTATATTCCCTGGGGTCATTTTGCCGCAAATATGGCCCATGACGCCATTCGTTACCGCACCAGTGAGCTTTCCCTGCAGGATATGCAGGGGTTGCGGCATCTTTACTACCAGCGGACCTTTTGTGTGCTCGCCGATCGGCTGGGTCTGAATCTTCCCCGGCGGCGCAAATCACTTTCAGTGGATGAACTGGAAACCTTGCGCCAGAAGATTCTGCGCATGGCCCGACTGCTGCCCGAGCACCCGGCGACTCTCTGGGGCTGGAATTTCGGCTATGACTTTTCGGGCTCCGGCTACCGGCTGCATGCCTCGCATCAGATGATTCATCAGCAGTACGCCATGGTTCCGGAAGAAGTGGAACAGTCCGGCGGCGGGACTATGGCCGCCTACAGCGCCGGAGACCTGGTGGCAGACGCCGCCGGTTATTACCGGGCCGAACATGGCAGTGATTTCTTTACCGACTATCTGCGCTGTCTTTTTGCCAATGGGCGCACCGATGGCGGACAGGGACCTGATAACCTGATTGTCTGGCAGGATGAAAATGTTTTACTCTTTGTGCCCAAGGCCCAGGTTTCCCAGTGGGAGCTGCAGCTTATGGTCGTTGCCGACACGGACGAGGGACCGGTGGGTAATGTGATCGAGGCCCGGACTGCGGTCCGCCAGTCCATAGACTCTGCTATCCTTGTGGCCCAGAGGATCTATGCCGGGCTTGGGGCCCGGATGGTAACCTCCATTGAGTATGCCAAAAGGCTGGGTCGTCAGAACGGGCAGCGGCTTCTTTACAGTTTTCTGCCCAAGCTGCCCTGGTCCATGGGTGCTTTCAGCGAGGCCCAGCTTCGTTTTATCTGTGGACACTTCCCTGAAGACTTTGCAGTTGCCTGCCGTCTGCAGCTGGACAGGTTTGTTGATGATATAGAGCAAGAATGAGGTTGTGGCTGTTCTTGAACCATATCGCTTTCAGTACTGTTTTGTCTGCGCTGCCAGTCGTTTGGGGACCAAGAATGATCGCAGGGCAGGATTATGATTCGGGCTCTGTTTAACTTCATCTTTTGGAATGATTTCTATGAAAAAAGGATATTTTGGCCAGTGGGGAGGTGCGTTTATCCCCGAGGTTCTGCATCAGACGTTTGAAGAACTCAACCGGGCCTACGAGGCAGCCCGCGCCGATAGGGATTTCTGGGAGGAGTATGTGGCCCTGATGGGTAATTACTCATGCCGACCCACGCCGCTGACCTTTGCCGAAAATCTCAGCGATTATCTCGGTGGAGCCCGGATCTATATCAAGCGCGAAGATCTCAATCACACCGGGGCCCATAAGGCAAATAATGTCATGGGCCAGGGTTTGCTGGTCCGGCGTATGGGTAAGAAGCGGGTTATAGCCGAGACCGGGGCCGGCCAGCACGGTGTGGCCACGGCCACCATGGCGGCCAGGTTCGGTTTTGAATGCACCATTTACATGGGCGAGGAAGATGTGGCCCGCCAGCGGCCCAACGTGTTCTGGATGGAAAAACTGGGCGCCGCAGTGATCCCGGTGACAGACGGGGCCCGGACCCTCAAGGACGCCATCAACGAGGCCTTCCGTGACTGGGTCACCCGGATGGATGACACCCACTATGTACTCGGTACGGTCTGTGGCCCCCATCCCTTTCCGGAAATGGTCGCCTGGTTCCAGTCCATCATCGGCCAGGAAGCGAAAAAACAGATTCTCGCCCAGCACGGCCGAATGCCGGATCGGGTTTATGCCTGTGTAGGGGGTGGGTCCAATGCCATGGGCATCTTCCAGGGATTTCTGGACGAGGACGGGGTGGAACTGGTCGGGGTCGAGGCCGGGGGCAAGGGCGTGGACACGGACATGCATGCCGCCCGGATGAAAGGTGACCGGGCCGCTGCCGGGGTGGCCCAGGGCTACAAGACCATGTTTCTCCAGGACAGTGACGGGCAGATGCTCGATACCCATTCCATCGCCGCCGGCCTTGACTATGTGGGGATCTCTCCCATCCTGGCGGATCTTGGCGAAAAGGGACGGGTTCGTTTCGAGGCCGCCACCGACGAGGAGGTCATGGAAGCACTGAGCCTGACCATGCGGACCGAGGGAATAATCCCGGCCCTTGAGTCAGCTCACGCCTTTGTGCAGGCCATCAGGGAGGCGCCCGCCATGGGACGGGATCAGGCTATCATTATCAACATGTCCGGCCGGGGAGACAAGGATATTTTCACCATTGCCCATGCCTTTGACGATCCGTCCTGGAAGGAGTTTATCATCGGCCGGGCCGAGAAATATAAAATAGACAGAAAATGATGGCCTCCGGGTTCGGCCTGCCGGCTGACTCGGGGTAAGCTGACCACGTACCACGTGCAAGTTCCGGGTACGTGAAATCGCATGGTTACCAACCATGTGACGAAAGAAGACTCAGGGTGTTTGCGCTGGTGACGTCCGGAGTCCGGGACACGGGAAGGGGAGTGTATCCTTGATTTTCTTAATCAAACTATTTCATAGATGACCATGACCTTACAGGAAGATATAGAAAAACGGCTGGAGAAGAAAAAAATACTGCTGATGACCCATCTGGTTCTGGGGTACCCCTCGCTTGAAGTGAACCGGCAGGTTATCGCCCAGATGGTGGAAAACGGTGTCGACTGCATCGAGTTGCAGATTCCTTTTTCCGAGCCAATGGCCGATGGACCTGTGATTCTCAAGGCCAATCAAGATGCCCTGGCCGGCGGTATACGAGTTGCCGACTGCCTGGCCTTTGCCAGGGAGATGGTCGCGACCCATCCCGGGGTGAATTTTCTCTTTATGACCTATTATAATATTGTCTTTCGCTACTCCACCCCCGCATTCCTGAAGGAGGCGGCCGATATGGGGATCCGGGGCTGCATTATTCCGGACCTTCCGCCGGAAGAAGGCGGGGAGTATCTGGAGATGTGCCGTGAACACCGGCTGGCGCCGATCATGTTTTTTACCCCCACCTCCACCGATGATCGTATGCGCGAGGTCGCTGCCCGGGGAGAGGGCTTCGTCTACTGCGTGGCCCGGCGCGGGGTGACCGGAGCCCATACCGAGATGGATGCAGGGCTGGTCCGCTACCTGGAGCGGTGCCGGGCGGCAACGAACCTGCCTCTGGCTGTGGGCTTTGGGATCGGCCGGCGCGCAGACGTGACCATTCTGGAGGGAAGAGCGGACATGGCGGTCATCGGTACTGCCACTATCCGACTGGTGGACGAGAAGGGACCTGCCGCAGTAGGTCCCTTTATCCGAGACATGGTGGGATAAGCAACCGCTGTGTGTCGATCCTGAACGGGCGCCGGGCAGTGGGGGCAGTTCACGTATTTTCTTTTTCAAGGGCCGCCTGGACCGCCAGTCCCAGTTCATCCAGGTCAAAAGGTTTGCAGAGAGCGGCTCTGAAGCCGTGTTCCCGGTGTCGCGACATGACCGCATCGTGGGAATACCCCGAGGCAACTATCAACCTGGCGTCAGGGTCCAGAGCCAGTATCTTTTCCGCCGCCTCCCGGCCGCCCATACCTCCGGGTATGGTGAGGTCCATGATAACCGCATCGATTTTCCGGCCGGATTCCAATGCATTCCTGTACAGTTTCACCGCGTCCAGGCCGTCGCGGGTCAGTATTGCTGTATAGCCAAGCCTGTTCAGCATCAGTTTGCAGATATCCAGGATCATCTCCTCGTCGTCCATGACTAAAACAGTGCCACTGCCCGTGCTGGCCCGCAGGGGAGCCGTTTCCTCGACCGGGACCGCCTCGGGGCGGGCAGGCAGGAGAATTGTAAATGTCGTTCCCTTGTCCATCTCTGAGCTGACTGAAATGTGGCCCCCGTGTCTCTGGATTATGGAATGGACCACTGCCAGCCCAAGGCCGGTACCATGACAGCGGGTTGTGAAATAGGGATCAAAGATGCGGTTGATGTTTTCCGGATCAATGCCCTGGCCGGTATCCGTCACCTGAATTCGGATCCAGGGCCCGGATCCGTGGCCTGGAACATTGAGCTCTTCTCCATCCGGTACATTGCCCGCGGAGATGGTGATCGTTCCTTCTGATGTCATGGCCTGGCGGGCATTGAGGACGAGGTTCTGGATCACCTGGCTGAACTGATCCCGGTCGATGTTGACAGGCCAGAGATCCGGATCCAGGTGAAAAACGCAGTCTGTTTTTGAGCCGTGGAGGACAAAGTCAGCTGATTCGATGATCAGGCCTTCCACGCTGGAAACCTCCTTGACCGGCGCCCCACCCTGGGAAAAGACAAGGAGTTGTCGGGTCAGTCCCCTTGCCCTTACAGTGGCTTTCTGAGCATTTTCCAGCCGGGTCCGAATCTGATCTTGCTTCATGTCCTGGTCCAGGCCCTGCAGGACCAGGCTTATGTTGCCCAGGATGGCGCCCAGGAAGTTGTTGAAGTCGTGGGCAATGCCGCCAGCCAGAACTCCAACGGATTCCAGTTTCCGGGCGTTGAGCAGGTCCTGCTCCATCTTGAGCTGTTTTGTGACATCCCGGAACACCATTACTGCTCCGGTTATGTCACCGCTTTTTTCCTGTATTGGAGCACAGGAAGTCGATATCAGGCGGCGGGTTCCGTCCCTTGCGACCAGGACCGTTGATCTGTCGAGCTTGATTGTTCTGCCTGTTTGCAGGACTTCTGTCACCGGGTTTGGACGGGGGGCGCCACTTTTTTCATCCTGAAGATGAAAGATTTTTTCTAATTTCTGGCCCTGGGCTTTCTCCATGCTCCACCCTGTGAGCTCTTCGGAGGCGATATTCTGCAGTATGACCCGCTCCTGACAGTCGACAGTGATAACCCCTTCGCCGATGGAGCGCAGGGTGACCAGCAATTGTTCCTTTTCCCGGGCCAGGGCCAGTTCAGCCTGTTTGCGCTGGTCGATGTCACGGATCACGGCGATCATATGGGCCTGGCCGCCGTAACGGGCAAGTTTGAGGCTGATATCGCTCCAGAAGAATTCACCATTTTTGCGGCGGGAAAGCCATTCGAAGTTCTGCGGCCCGTGTTTCAGGGTGCGGGCAACCCATTTTTTGGCCGTGGATTTATCCCAGGGCGGTTCCCCCTGGCTGATGTCTGTGGCCTTGAGGGATTTGATTTCGGCCCGACTGTAGCCATACATGTCGAGCATGGCCTGGTTGACTTCCAGTATCCGACCGGTACGGTGATCGTATATGATGATGGCGTCACCCGGGGCGTTGAAGATTTCGCGATATTTTTCTTCATTTTCCAGCAGGACACTGTTGGTATGACACAGTTCGTCCACCTTGGCCTGCCAGCGCTCTTTCATTGTTCCCAGAAGATAACCGGCCACCGACCCGACGACCATGGGGACCAGGTAACGGTACAGGTCTCCTTCATGACCGGTTCCGGCCAGGGCAAGGCGCCCAAACAGCGGGACGAGACAGCCACCGACAACCGCGTATTTTTGCTTCAGATTCAACATGGTCGGATCAGAGGCGTAAGCAGGGAAGAGGTTGGAGTCTTATTTTGAATTATCAGTGTATATGATTAAAAGATCAAGTAAGAGTTATGTGCTCGTGGCGGGATATTGGCCCTGATTTTGGTTAGAAGGGGTTTTGCCCGGGTAAAATTTTTTTGGTCATGAAATGGAAAAATCTGGAAATACTGGTGAGGAAGAATTGATGACAGCAGGAAACAGACAGGAAAAACAAAGAAACGATGCAGGAACAGACAAGGTGCTCTGGTCTCTGGAGGACCTTTATTCCGGGATGGACGATCCGGTCCTGGAGGAGGACATGGAGCTGTGTCGCCGGGAAGCGGACACTCTGGCCCGGAAGTATGGCGGCGGGGTTGCAGGGCTCGATGACGGTGGACTGCTGGAGCTGATCACCCGGCTCGAACAGCTTGACGAGCTCCTCGGCCGGCTGGCCACCTACAGTTTTCTTTCTTTCACCACCCGCACCGGCGATCACCGGGCCTCGGCCCTGCTGCAACGGGTAGAGGAGCTGACAGCCGCGGTTGGGCGTCAGACCATTTTTTTTCGCCTGGAGTGGAACCGGCTTGACAGGGAGCAGGCCGAGACTCTGCTTGGCTCGGATCTGCTGGGCAAATATCGTCACTACCTGGCTACGCTTCGCAGGTTTGCCCCCCATCAGCTGGACCAGGCCCGGGAGGAGCTTCTCCAGGAGCTTGCCCCGGTGGGGCGCAGTTCCTGGAACGTTCTCTTTGAAAAACTGCTTGGCCAGATGACTTTTGGTGATCGTTGCCGGACCGAGGAAGAGGTTTTGAGTGACCTTTACCAGCCGGACAGGGAAATTCGGCGCCAGGCAGCGGCCGAGATGACCGAAGGGCTGCAACGCCACCTCCACATCCTGACTCATATCTTCAACACCCTGCTGGCGGACAAGATGATCCATGACCGTCTGCGGAGTTATCCCACCTGGATCAGTTCCATGAATCTTGAAAATGAATTGCGCGATGAAACCGTAGACACGCTGGTCGAGGCAGTGACCGGCCGTTATGGCATTGTCCACCGTTACTATGAGATGAAAAGGGAGATACTGGGATTGGAACGACTCTATGATTATGATCGTTACGCCCCGGTGCCAGGTCTGGATGAAAGGGTGATCCCCTGGGATGAGTGTCGACGCATTGTTGTAGACTCATTTGCCGCCTTTTCGGCTGAAATGGCTGCAATTGCCGACCGGTTTTTCCAGGAGAAATGGATTCATGCACCGGTTCTGCCTGGCAAGCGGGGCGGCGCCTTTGCTCACCCCTGTGTCCCGGATGTCCACCCGTATGTCATGGTCAACTATCTGGGTACGCTGCGAGATGTCTCCACTGTGGCCCACGAGCTGGGCCACGGGGTCCACCAGTACCTGGCTGCCGCTCAGGGATATTATAACAGTGATACGCCGCTGGTCCTTGCCGAAACCGCGTCGGTGTTTGCCGAGCTGCTGGTTTTTCGGGCCCAGCTCGAGCTGCTGGAAAGCCGGCAGGCAAAGCGGGCCTTTATCTGCCAGAAGCTCGAATCCATTTTTGCCACTGTGTTCCGCCAGGTGGCAATGAACCGGTTCGAGGATGCCATGCACAGAGGGCGCCGCGAGCAGGGGGAGCTCTCGTCCGACCAGCTGTCCGCCTACTGGCTTGCCACCCAGAAACCCATGTTCGGTGACAGTATCCGGCTGCGTGAAGAGTATGGGATCTGGTGGTCCTATATTCCCCATTTTCTCGGCACACCGGGTTATGTCTACTCCTATGCCTTCGGTGAATTGCTGGTGCTGGCCCTGTACGGTCTGTACCAGGAACAGGGGGAAGGGTTTGTCGACAGGTATCTTGAGCTTCTGTCTGCTGGAGGCAGCCGCAGCCCCTACGAGCTGCTGCAGCCTTTCGGGATAGACCTCGATGACCCGGATTTCTGGCGCCGGGGGCTGGATATCATCGAGCAGATGCTGGAAGAATTGCCATCCGTTCGTTAATCGCTTGCCGGCTGATTCCCGGATTCCCGTACTCTATCCTGGCGCTGGACCACCACCATGGCCGGGATGATCAGCAGGATTCCGGCAAGGGTGCGCAGTGAAGGAAGAGGGTGTCCGGACATGTATTCCAGCCCGATCACCAGCGGCGGATAGAGATAGCTGTAGGCCATGACCCGGGTCGGGCCGATAAAAAGCACCGCGTACTGTGAGAGGAAAAAGGTGATGATGGTGCAGAACACGGCCAGATAGACAATACCGACCCAGACCGACAGGTTGATCTGACTCCACTCCACCTGAAACAGCCGGTTGCCTCCCAGTACCAGCAGCCACCCGCAGCCGGTGACCAGGATCCAGAAGGTCATGAGCGCCATGGACTCGCCCCGGTGCAGGAGTTTGACCAGCGGGGTATACAGGGCCATGAACAGACAGCCGATGAAAAACAGCAGGTCGCCCTGGTTCATTTTCAGGCTCAGGAAGAGCGTGAGGTCCCCCCGGAAGATGACCCATATGGCGCCGACAGTGGCCAGGGCCAGGGCCAGCAGCCGGTTACGGCCGAGCCGTTCCCGCAGAATAACTGCGCTGTACAGGCCGGAAATGCCGGGAACCAGGGTAAATATAACCGAGGTGTTCAGGGCGGAGGTGGAACGCAGGGCCTGGAACATGAGCCAGAAAAAACCCACCAGGGCGCCGCTGATAATGGCGTAGCGGCCTAAATCGGCTGGTCGGGGCAGAGCCAGGCCGAATTTTATCTGTATCCAGGGCGCAAAGAGCAGCGCGGCCAGGAAAAATCGCAGCAGGGTCAGGACCGCTGGATCCATGCTGTTGGCGATGGCGTCGCCCACGGTAAAAGAGGTGGATACCAGGGTGGCACACAGGATCATCAGGAGATGGATTGCCACAACAGTAATCCGCGGCTTTGTCGGGGCGTAGAAAAAATCGGTTTCCTGCCCGACGGCAGCAGTACCTTCCGGCCGGCATCTGTTCTCTTTTTTCACGCAATCAACTTGCCCAGCTGTTCGTGCAGCACGCCGTTGCTGGCCAGAATACTGGGCAGAAAGGGCGAGTAGTCGTTGCCGGCAAAATCACTCACTCTGCCGCCTGCCTCGGTCACAAGCAGCCAGCCTGCCGCCGTATCCCAGGGCTTGAGATCCATTTCCCAGAAGCCGTCCAGGCGGCCGCAGGCCACATAGGCCAGGTCCAGGGCCGCTGCGCCGGCCCGGCGGATATCCCGGACTCTGGGCAGGATGGCCCGGAGCTGGGCCAGAATCTGGTCCAGGGCGGCATGGATGTCGTAGGGAAAACCGGTGGCCACCAGGGCCTCGAGGAGAAACCTGGTGTCGGTCACCGCAATGGGCTGGCCGTTGAGCCAGGCTCCGGCACCTTTCACGGCGCAGAAGAGCTCGTCCTGCATGGGGCAGTAGACTACTCCGACCAGAGGACTGCCACGGTCGAGCAGGGCGATGGAGGTCCCGAAAAAAGGGAAACCATGGGCAAAGTTCGTTGTCCCGTCCAGGGGGTCGACGATCCACTGCCGGCCCTGCTCGTCCTCCGGCGTATCGGCGGCCGATTCCTCGGCCAGTACGGCAATACCGGGCGTGTCTTCCTCCAGGGAGGCAAGGATGGCGGTTTCTGAGGCGATATCGGCCTCGGTCACCAGGTTGATGGTTCCTTTCATCTCGATAGTGTGGGGCTTGCCGTACAGCTCCCGAAGTATGGAACCGCCGGTCAGGGCCGCGCGGCAGGCGGCCCGAACCAGGCTTGCCTGCTCCGGATCCTGTAACTGTTTTGTGACTTTCTGGATACGATTCATGTTTTTTCCGGTTACAGGCCCAGGTCATCGGCAACTTCCTGCATGGCGGCCAGGGCCAGATCACAAAAACGGGGCACCTCGAGTCCGAGCTGTTCGCACTCCCGGATGATTTCCCGGTTGGCTCCCCTGGCAAACGCTTTTTCCTTGAAACGTTTACGGACCGATTTGGGCTTGACAGAGGCAAGTTTCTTGTCCGGATAGACAAGCGCCGTGGCAATGACCAGGCCGGTTATGGTTTCTCCGGCAGCCAGGGCGTGGTGAAACCTGGCTGTCCGTTTGTCGTTATGGGCCTCTTCGTTATGCAGACGGATGGCTTCGATGATCTCCGGGTCCACGCCACGTTCACTCAGAATCCGTACTGTTTCGGACGTGTGGGTGGACAGGTCGGGATGGATTTCTGCGTCCAGGTCATGGAGTAGTCCGGCCAGGCCCCATTTTTCCTCGTCTTCTCCCAGTTCCCGGGCCAGAGCCCGGAGTACGGTCTCGCTGGCCAGGCAGTGTTTGTAGAGATTGGGATTTTGCAGGTGGTCCCGCAAAAGGCCCAGGGCTTCGTCGCGGGTTATACCGTATTTGCTCATTGTTCTTTGGCAGACAAATTTCTTGGTTGTGACGTTTCAAGGTGGATTGGCGGTTCCTGGCAGAGGATAGCTCCGGCAAGCGGTCCTGGTTGCGTCTGCATAATAGAGAGCTTGGGGTCCGGTGTCAACCGGCATGTCAACCAGCCAGCTTCCTGCCGTATTCTGGCCAGGCCATTTCATGCCCGGGTGGCCTGGTCTTGGTGTACGCGTTCATGCTTCATCCCTGTGAAACAGTATTGTCTTTTTTTACATAAATGTTACACGTTGTGGTATCCCGAGCGGGTGGTGCAGGTTTGATGAATCGGCTTGTTTCGTAAAAACAAAGGACTGTCAGGAGGATGGCGTTGCCTGCGGTGATGGGTTGTTCATGGGCACGGTTATTGCCATCTATTGCTGGAGACTTGAGAATGGAAAGGTTTGTCATCCTTCAGGGAGTGTTCAGACGAAATTGAACAGTAAAAGGTGCACTGGTGGAAATCGGGTTCCAACGCACCGCAATCATGCAGTAAAGGAGGTATGTGTGAAAAAGTTATACGCGTTTGGGGTCATGGCCCTGCTGGTAACCGGTCTGGCTGGAGCAGCTCTGGCCGAGGCTGACAGGGAGAGTTGTGTCACCTGTCATGAGGAAGAGAACAGGGGATTGTATGAACAGTGGCAGAACTCGGCCCATGGCAGAAACGGGGTCAGTTGCTATGATTGTCACCGGGCTCAGGAAGGGGATGTGGATGCCTTTGAACATGAAGGGGCCCTGATCGCCACCCTGGTAACCCCCAGGGATTGCTCGTCCTGTCATCCCAGGGAGGCTGAACAGGCCATGAACTCCTATCATGCCCATGCCGGCGAAATCCTGGAATCCAAGGATGCCTTTCTGGCGCACGTGGCCGGTGGTAAGCCGGCAGCCATTGTCGGTTGCGAGTCATGCCATGGTGGCAAGGTCAAGATCGACCCTGGGGCAAACAATAAATTGTCCCCGGACACATGGCCCAACTCGGGAATCGGCCGGATCAATCCGGATGGCTCCAAGGGGTCATGTAATGCCTGTCACTCCAGGCATTCCTTTTCCGTGGCCCAGGCCCGGCAGCCCGAGACCTGTGGCAAGTGCCACCTGGGACCGGATCATCCGCAAAAGGAGATCTACGAGGAGTCCAAGCATGGAATCGCCTATTACGCCAATGTCGGCAAGATGAACCTGGAAAGCGATTCCTGGGTGGTGGGCAAGGATTACTACGAGGCTCCCACCTGTGCCACCTGTCACATGTCGGCCACCGAGGGGCAGGCCATCACCCACGACGTGGGCGACCGGATCTCCTGGACTCTGCGGCCGCCCATTTCCAGATACAAGGACAACTGGCAGAAAAAACGGGACGCGATGAAGGAAGTCTGTACGAGCTGTCACCAGGGTAACTTTGTCGACGGTCATTACTACCAGTATGATGCCCTGGTCAGGCTTTACAATGAGAAGTTTGCCATCCCTGCCACCGAGATTTACAACCTGGTCAAGAAAAAGGGGTTACTGGAGCGCAAAGACCTGGCCTTTGGTAACGATATCGACTGGGAATACTGGGAGCTGTGGCACCACGAGGGAAGACGGGCCAGAATGGGCGCAGCCATGATGGGTCCGGACTATACCTGGTGGCACGGTATCTATGATGTGGCCCACAACTTTTACTTCAAGTTCATCCCTTCGGTGCAGAAACTTGGTGATCCTGAGGTCAACAAACGGATCGACGATTTGCTGACCCGGGACGGAATGCATACCTGGTTGAACAAATCCACCACTGAACTCAAGCAGGCCATTCGCTCCGGCGAACTGCAGAAAGTGTACGAGAATTTGTTCAAGAAGGATTCCTGAACAACCTGGGCGATCCTTTCGTTGTCTGTAAAAACAAAAAAACAAAAAAACAAAAAAACAAAACAGGGCCATCCCGTAAGGAGGATGGCCCTGTTTGCGTTTTCCTGGCTGGAGCGGTCTGTTTTCAACGCCTGTTATGGAGCCTGACCTTCCAGGGCCGCTATTTTTTGCTCTACTCTCCTGTTCAACTCAGGCGAGGGACTGGCAGCGAGGATCCGGTTGAAGACCTCCAGGGCCTGTTCCGGCCGGCCGGCGAATTCATGGATCAGGCCGATATAGAACAAGCTGTCCAGGTGAGTCGGATCGATTTTCAGAGCCCTTTGAAAGTTGACCAGGGCCTTGTCCAATATTTTGGTGTTCAGGTAGAGAAGGCCCAGGTCGTTAGCCACATGGGCGTTGGCCGGATCGATCTGCGCGGCCCGTTCAAATATTTCGATGGCTTCCTGGTACCGGCGGCTGTCGAAATAGAGGTCGCCAAGGCCGATGAGGGCCTTGATCGAGTCCGGATTGTTGGCCAGTATACTTTCATAGACCTCTATCTTAGAGGCCAGATCCTGCCCTCCGGACACTTGAGGGGTGTTTTGGCTGTTTGGCTTTGAAGATTGTCTGAGAGTGGTGTTGAGAATGGCGAACAGTATCATTATCCCAATCAGAATCCAGAAAAAGAACTGGACCACCTGCTCCTTTGTAGTGCGAAGATCACTCATCACCCACCTCCCGGCGCCGGACCATTTCTTCCAGGGAGGCCACTTTCCTGGCCAGTTTGTCTTGCTGGCTGTTGACATACAGCAGGTATCCGAACAGGCCGCCCCAGATGATCACATAGGTGGCGATAAGAAACGCTTCGTTGTTCATGTTTTCTCTCCATATAGTTGTTTTTCGAGAAGTTGTATTCTGTTGTGCATGGACAATGTCCGGCTGCGCTGGTAGAGAAGCAGAATCCACAGCATGATAAAGGCAGTCAGGGTTACCAGCAGGGCATGGATCATGGCCGGGGCCATGTCTATGGAATCAGCCCGGATAACCACCGGATGGATCGAGCGCCACAGTCTGGCCGACATAAAGACGATGGGGACATCGACAAATCCGATAATGGTCATCACAGCAAAGAATGTTGCTCGTTTATCTTGCCTGTCCACTGAGAATCTCAGAATGAGGCAGGAAGCGTAAATAAACCAGAGAATGAGCGATGTGGTTAGCCGCGGATCCCATGTCCACCAGGTATTCCAGACCGGCCGCCCCCAGAGCATGCCGGTTACCAGGACCAGGGTGGTGAAGACCAGGCCGATCTCCACGCTGGCCGCCCCCAGAATATCCCATTTCATGTCCCTGCGGACCAGGTAGAAGATACCGCTGACAAAGGCGCACAGAAAGGAGAGAAACCCTGCCAGGGCGCAAGCGAGGTGAAAATAGAATATTTTCTGGATCGACCCCATGATCCGTTCTGTCGGAGCATGGATGAAGACCATGTAGATGGCAGTGGCGAAGACCACGGCTGTCAGGATGATGTAGATCCTATCCCTGAGAGATGTGTGCATGGCGACTCTCCTCCTGCGGCAAAAAACAGATATTCATGGTTACTCCGTTATTATCTGGCCAAACAGCAATACACCAAGGCCGGTAAAGATGAGCCCGTAGGCGGCCATGACATAGAGCCAGGACTGGTACTCGGACACAGCCGCACCGACAAAGATCATACCGGTGGTCTTTACTGTAATGCTGACGAGCGGGATGATCACAGGATAGAAGAGCAGGGGTAAAAGAGCTTCGTTTCTGGCGGTTCCCGCTGTGATGACGGAGAACAGTGTTCCGGTAGCTGTGAATCCGATATTGGCCAGCGTAACGACGACGGTGAACATCGGCAGCGAGTGGAGGGGGATGTCGCCGTATAGAATGAAAAAAAGAGGAATTATGGAAAACTCGGCCAGAAGCAGGAGGACGAGGTTCACAACCATCTTGGCTCCGAACAGGTATTCCGCGGCCAGGGGACTGAGCAGGAGTCCGTCCAGGCATTGATTCTCTTTTTCCCGGCTCATGGTTCTGGCCAGACCAAGGACAAAGGCGAAGGTAATGGACACCCAGAGAACTCCGGCCCTGGTTTCCGGGGCGACCTCTGAACCAGGAGAAGTGGCCAGGTTGAGTACCACCAGGAGCAGAAATCCGAAAAAAAACATGGAGACCAGTGATTCCGGCCGCCTGAGTTCTGTCCGCAGATCCTTGGTGACGATCAGCCACAGTCCATTCATGGGGAGGTGCCTCCCTGGACCCGTTCCTGGTAAAGCTTGGCAAAACCTCGCAGGTCCATGGTCTCGCGATCCTGAAAGTAGACCAGCCGGCCGCCGGCCAGGATACCAACAGTGGTTGCGGCTTCCAGGCCCTGTTCAAGGCTGTGGGTCACCATGATTATTGTTCTCTGCCTGCTTTTCAATACGGTCAGCTGTTCCATCAGCAGGTTTGCCGCATGGGGGTCAAGGCCGGTGAAAGGTTCGTCCAGGAGCAGGAGGGAAGGGTCGTTGACCAGGGCTCTGGCAATGCTGAGCCGTTGACGCATACCTTGGGAAAACTTTTCCACCGGCGAATGTCGCCGGGGATAGAGACCCATCATCTCAAGCAGTTCGCAGGCCCGTTGTTCCGGTTTGTCCACCTGGTAGAGCCTGGCGTAGAAGATCAGGTTCTCCAGGGCACTCATGTGGTTATAGAGCAGTGACTGGTGCGAAATGACACCGAGCTGCCTGCGGAAGGCGTCCTGGTCTGCTCCGAGATCGAAGCCGGACACCTCCACTTCTCCCGAAGTGGGGACAGCCAGGGTGGCGAGGATACGCAGCAGGGTTGATTTTCCAGCCCCATTGGGACCAAAGAGACTCAGAAAGTTACCCCGCCGGAGGGTGAAGTTCACCCTGTTCAGTGCCCTCAGCCCTTCGTAGTCCTTGCAGAGTTCACGGACCGTGAGAAACTCATCCATGTTTGCGTGCCCTGTCTGCAAGCTGTTCCAGAAGGGATTCAAGGATTTCGTTATATGCCGCATGGCGGGACGTGTACTCGTCATCATTGATTTCACCGATGTCCCAGTCGTTTTCCAGGATATCGATTTTTTCCCTGAGTACCGTGATCTCGAGAACCAGTTTCTTCCACTGGTCGTCTGAGAGCTGTTTTTGCTTTTCGTCCTTCTTTTTCGGAACAATCGGGAGCTCGGCAGCTTCATTTTCCAGGTTTTCGAGCCTCTGGATGCTCCGGGCAGCACCTGCACCGTAATGCCGGCGCAGTTCCTGGTAGTCCTGGTCATTGATTTTGTTCGATGCGTGTTCAAACTCAATATCCTTTATGGCCCTAAGGTATGACTGCTTCTCGGTTTCCAGTGCCCTGCGGGCATCTCCGTGGCCTGTTGTCTCCGGCCATGATTCCTTTGCGCGCAGCAAAGGAGTAAGGCCATAAAAGGTGATCAGCATGGTGGTAAGGATGAAAAAGGCCATGCTCATGTGTCGTCCTCCAGTTTTTTCAGTTCGTCTTCAACCCTCTTTTCCATGTCACGGTACAGGGTCTCGTCCTTAGTCTTTTCCATTCCTGTTTTTTTGTCTCTGTGTCCTGCCGCCGCCCATCTCAAAATAAAAAGAGTGGCCACGGCAAGGCCAATGATGAGAGCGACAAAGGGGGCTGCCCAGGCCACCAGATTGAATCCTTTCCGGGACGGAACAGTGAGGATATCTTCGCCAAACTTATCAACAAAGAAGTTGAGAATGGTTTCCTTGTCCTGGCCGAGGGCCAGTCGTCGGTCTATCTCGGCCCGCATCTGGTCGCCGCCGCTGCATCGATCAATGTTGAGGGGTTCGCCCGGGCAGGCGTAACAGATCAGGTTCTTTTCCACTTCGCTCCTGGTCAGGGCATGGGCAGCGGATACCGGGCCAAGCAGGGCGATGAGCAGCATAAACGGGATCACGGTTTTCATTTGTTCTGCCTCCTTGCCAGGGGAGGAATGATGGCCATGACAGCTCCCAGAACCATCAGCCCGCTGCCGATCCATCCCCAGAAAAGAAGCGGGTTGACCGCGGCCCTGATGGTAATTTCATGGTTTTTGCCAATCATCGGCATGGTCAAGTACAGGTCCTCGAGCGGGGTCACCCGGAGGCTGACCTCGGTGGTCGGTTGGTCGGCGTTGATGTAATACCTTCGTTCGGTCATGAGGTCGCCAACAGGATTGCCGTTTTTCATCACTCCAATAGTAGCCGCATAGACGGTCCGGTTTCGTTCCTGAAAGGTGGTGAAATCGTTGTAGGTGAGCTGGTAATGTCCAATGTTCATCGACTGCCCTTTTTCCAGGGTCGTCTCTTTTTCCTGTTTAAAGGCGGTGGATCCGGTGATGCCGACAACCATCAGCACGACACCGAAGTGCACGATGTAACCTCCGTAACGCCTCCGCAGCTTCCAGATAACGCTTGGAAAGGCGATGAGCAGCCCTTCGCCGGTCAGTTTTTTCCTGGCCCTGGCCCCGCCGATGAATTCCAGCAAAATGGTGGCCGAGACAAAGATAGCCAGGGTAAAGGCGGTCAAAGGGTAGAATTCCCGGATGCCCAGGGATGCCAGCGTAATGCCTCCTGCCAGGGCCATGGCGAATGGCAGCATGAAGTTTTTCTTCAGATTGTCCGGAGAGGCTTTACGCCAGCTGATCAGCGGACAAAGTCCGGTGATCAGAAGCAAAAGGAGGAAGAGCGGGGTGTTGACCTGATTGAAAAAAGGCTCACCCACTGTCAGTTTATTTCCGGTTACCACTTCAGAGATCAGGGGAAACACGGTGCCAAACAGGGTGGAGAACGCAATGGCCAGCAGGATGACATTGTTGAAGAGAAAGGTGGACTCCCTGGACAGTAGCGACTCCAGCGAGTGTTTGGAACGCAGGTCGGAATAGCTCTCAGCGATCAGGGAAATACTGCCCAGTGCGACAACCACCATGAAGACCAGAAAGTATCCACCCAGGCCGGTGGCGCCGAAATCATGGACAGACTGAAGGATGCCGCTGCGGACCAGGTAGGTGCCGAAAATACAGGTCAGGAAGGTCAGGACAATCAGTGACATGTTCCATACCTTCATGATATTGCGTCGTTCCTGGATAATGGCCGTGTGGATGAAAGCCGTAGAGATCAGCCAGGGGATAAACGAGGCGTTCTCCACCGGATCCCAGGCCCAGAAACCTCCCCATCCAAGTTCAACGTAGGCCCACTGGCCACCGAGGATGATCCCGATGGTGAGAAAAATCCAGGAAAGGATGTTCCACCGCCTGGTCTTTTTCAGCCAGTCCGGGTCGAGCCGGCCAGAGATCAGGGCGGCGATGGCGTAGGCAAAAGGGATGGTGAAACCGATGTAGCCGAGAAAAAGGGTGGGCGGATGGAAGATCATTCCCGGATTCTGGAGCATGGGGTTTAGCCCCTGGCCGTCCTGCGGGGTAAAGGAGAGGAGAGCAAAGGGAGACGAGATGGTGGTAAGGAGAAGAAGAAAGAAACTCACTGTCCCTGCCAGGATGAGATAGATATAGGGGGTGTTTTTCACCATAGTCTCTTTCCGTGTATTCCAGGCCACCAGAGCGATATAAAGACTAAGAACCCAGGCCCAGAAGAGAAGAGATCCCTTCTGCCCGGCCCAAAAGGCGGTTGCCTTGTAGAAGAGAGGTAGAGCCCGGTCCGAATAGGAGGCCACGTATTCCACCTGGAAGTTATCGTTCATAAACAACCAGGCCAGGGCAAAGGCTGCCATGCTGGTGAAGACCGCTATCCCGATCAGCGCCCTCCGTCCGGACTCGATAAATCGCAGATCATTGCGCATCATGCCGGTTAACAGCAGTACCATTGCCAGCAGGCAGACGGCAAAGGCAGCGGTTTGTGACAGGGCACCAAAAGTTACCATGTTCATTCTCTTTCCTCTTCCAGTTCACTTTCGTATTTTGACGGGCATTTGGCCAGCAGGGTTTCGGCGTGAAACGTATTGGCATTTTTCTCGTAGCGGCCCTCGAGGATCACCTCCACATCTTCCTTGAAGGCATCGGGTTTCACCCCGTTGTATCGGACAAGCATGGTTTTGCTGTCATCCACCATGTCTTTGACCGCAAATGTAAGCAGCAGGTTTTGCTGATCATAGGAGATAGTGCCATCGACCACGTTACCGCTGATCCGCACTCCCCGCTGCCGGGGTTGGGAATCGTCGGTGAGCACTTCGGCCACGGTCTGGTAGTACATCCCGGTGTCGGATATGGATTTCATGATAAGGAAGCCGACCCCTGCGAGGATCAAGGTCAGGGCCAGTATTGTTTTCCTTGAACTTTTTTTCATGGATATCTGGGTTCCTTCATGGGTGCTGTCTTTCCGGCTCCAACCCCCTGACATGAATCATCCCCGGCCACGAGATGGAGACTCCGGCCGGGGATAAGGAGGAGTAGGAGGGTTGCCGGTCAATGGCATAAGTTCCACAGGGGATATGGCAAGAGATATGCCATTGTAACGGGCAGAACATAAAAGGGACTGGAAAATGTCAAAGATAAGCCGGGGAGCAGGGTCCGTCAGGGGATCCGAAGGATGGGAGAGAAGCAGAAAAGGGATGGGTTAGACAGGTTCTTGAACTTCATCGTTGGCGATGCGGGACAGTTTGGGACAGTGGCGGGACAAAATGTCCCGGACAGCATCCCTCGGGTGGTGGTACTTCAGGAAGATTGCTGCCCTGGTGGCGATCCTGGCCGGGAGGCCCATTGCCTGGCAAGCTGCCGGGTCAGGTGGAAGAGGGCTGCCAGTTCCTCCA
The DNA here is from genome assembly GCF_054025815.1 of Desulfolithobacter sp. Lineage (NCBI taxonomy): Bacteria > Pseudomonadati > Thermodesulfobacteriota > Desulfobulbia > Desulfobulbales > Desulfobulbaceae > Desulfolithobacter > Desulfolithobacter sp. The sequence continues at coordinate 81,792 of NZ_JBPMMS010000013.1, forward strand.
CGGAATCGACGGTTCGCTGTCCCTGGCCACTGTTGTGAACCACCAGCTGGTTGCCCTGCACCTGGACCACAATCCGGGCCCTGATTACAGCAGTCTGTGCACGCAGCAACCGACGCACTTCCGGGCAGAGCGCGTTGACCGTCTGGTCGGGGTCCGCGGCAAAGACAACAAAGCGGTTGTCAAAGGAGCTCTCCCCGGTCAGCATCGGGGCAAGCCCTCCGCTGCCGGCGACTGCGCGGGAAATTTTTGCTGCCAGCCGGTTTTCAACCTCGGTTATCATAAGGTGTGAGACTGTGAAAGGGCGGTTCTGCTCGGCCAGGCAGATGGTGTAGAATCCACCGCGCGAGGTACTGGATATCTTCATTTGGTCAAAGAGATAGAAACGACCGGACGGATCGGTGCGCAGAGCGGCCTGGACCACTGGGTTTCTGGCCATCCCGATAGCGCCGAAGGAGCGGATCTTTGCACGCAGGTCATGGCTCTTATCGACCCTGGGGTCAAAAATGAACCCATGGTGGTTGCTAAATGTTTCCAGAAGCACTGTCCGCTGCTGTTCATGGTTTGCTGAGGCCCTGGTAAGGGCGTAGATGAAGCAGGCAATGAAAGCGAACAGGCCAAGTCCGGCGATGAGAACAATGAGCGGGGGCATGAATCAGGCAGTAGCTCAGTATCAGGGAGAGGTGGGGGTCAGGTAGTGCTGGCCGCTGCCAGGGTCTGGCGGATCAGCAGGGTGATGCCCTCCCAGTCCCGGTCTGCCAGGAGCTGGCCGGGCACGATCCAGGATCCGCCGACACAGGTCACTGTTTCCAGGGCAAGATAGTCGAGATAGTTCTCCCCTGTTATACCGCCGGTGGGGCAGAACCGGACACCGGGAAAGGGGCCGGCCAGGGCGCGGAGCATGGAGATGCCGCCGCTTTTTTCGGCAGGAAAAAACTTGAAGGTGTCGTAGCTCATCTCCAGGCCCTGCATCAATTCCGAGGCTGTGGCAATACCGGGGATGAGCGGTATGTCGCCCTGGTTCGCAGCCCTGAGCAGGGACGGAGTCAACCCGGGACTGATGGCAAATTTTCCTCCGGCCCTGGCTACTGCCTCCAGATCGGCTGGCGAGGTCACGGTCCCGGCTCCGACCAGAGCCTCTGGAACCTCTTGGCCGATGCATTGGATGGCTTCCAGCGCCACGTCACTTCGAAGGGTGATTTCCAGGACCCGGATACCTCCCCTGACGATGGCTTGGGCCAGGTGCACGGCCGGTTCGAGGTCATGGATAACCAGTACGGGGATCAGCGGACCTTCTTCAAGAATTGTCCGGGGTGATATGTTCCAGTTTTGCATCCTGTCTATGCCTCGTTTGTGTGTGTGGGATGATGGTCAGTTGTCCTTGGGGAAGACCACGTGACAACTTTCATGGACATAAGTGAACAGTGAGGTTCCACCCTCTTCGGCACCGAGCAGGTCGCGGCGCAGGGGCGCAAATATCTGGCGGCCACAGCCATACCGGTGCGCCTCCAGGTTCGGGGTGGCGAATTCCCGTGCCTTGAGCTCCCGGTCGTCCACCAGCAGCTCGAGTCGACTGTGGCGGGCATCCATGCGGATGGGGTCTCCGTCACGGACCTTGGCCAGTATCCCGCCGCAAAAGGCCTCGGGGGTGCAGTGGATGGCAAAAGGTACCTTCCCCGATGCTCCCGAAAGCCGGCCGTCGGTGACGAGACCGACAGTGAAGCCGCGATCCATGATGATGGAGAGAAAGGTGATAAGTTTGTGCAGCTCCGGCATCCCGTTGGCCTGGGGGCCCTGGAAGCGGACCACCGCCACCAGGTCCCGGTCCAGCCTGCCGGCGTGGAAGGCCTCTTCCAGTTCCTGCTGGCTGTCAAAAACCATGGCAGGGGCCTCGATCAGGGTATCTTCGCCACGGGCAAGGGAGGATATTTTCATGATTGCCCGGCCCAGGTTGCCGGAGAGCACTTTGATTCCACCCTGCCTGGCAAAGGGCTTGTCGACTGTTGCCATGATCTCGGGATCAGAGGATTCTTCCGGTCCCTCCTCCCATATCAGGCGGTCGTCGCGAAAAACCGGACGTTTAGTATACCTGGAGAATCCGAAACCGGCCACCGTCTGAACATTGTTATGGATCAGGCCGTTTGCCAGCAGCTCACGGACCAGCAGAGCCATGCCTCCGGCCTGCTGGAAGGAGTTGATGTCACCGGGACCATTGGGATAGATTCGAACCAGAAGAGGCACTACCTCCGAGAGATCACTGAAGTCGTCCCAGTTTATGCGGATCCCGGCGGCCCTGGCTATGGCCACAAGATGCATGGTTTCGTTGGTGGAACCGCCGCTGGCCAGCAACCCTACCATGGCGTTGACCACGGATTGTTCACTGATTACCCGGCCCAGGGGTATATACTCCTCACCCAGGTGGGTAATTTCGGTTACCCTTCCGGCTGCGGCCTTGGTGAGTTGTTCGCGCAGGGGCGTGCCAGCGCAGACAAAGGAGGATCCGGGCAGGTGCAGGCCAAGCATTTCGGCCATCAACTGGTTGGAGTTGGCTGTTCCATAAAAGGTGCAGGTCCCGGGGCTGTGATAGGCCTGAAGCTCGGCCGCAAGCATCTCCTTGCGGCTGATCCTGCCTTGGGCATAAAGTTCGCGGATCCGTGCCTTTTCCCGGTTGGGCAGGCCGGAAGGCATGGGGCCGGCCGGGACCAGGACCACAGGAAGGTGGCCAAACTGGAGTGCACCCATGAGCAGGCCGGGCACAATCTTGTCGCAGACTCCGAGCAGCAGGACGCCGTCAAAAACATTATGAGACAACCCGATCACCGTGGACAGTGCGATTACGTCCCGGCTCATCAGACTCAGGTCCATGCCGGGTTCTCCCTGAGTGACACCGTCGCACATGGCTGGCACCCCTCCGGCAACCTGGGCCACCCCTCCGGATTCAGCCACGGCTTCTTTGATGAATTCTGGATAGCGGCCATAGGGCTGATGTGCAGAGACCAGGTCATTATAAGAGGTAATGATGCCGATGGCCGGCACTTTGTCTTCAAGCAGCTTGGCGCACCAGCTGCCCCTGCATCCGGCCAGGTCATGCGCAAGATTGCTGCAGGGCAGTCTGGCCCGAAATACTCCCTGCCCCCGAGCCGCCTCTATCCTTTTGAGATAGGCCTCCCGGCTTGTCCTGCTGCGTTCGATGATACGGTTGGTTACCTGTAGAACGGTCGGATGCATGTTTCTTTCCGGATTATGGTGCCCAGCAGATGGTTACTGGAGTATGGTTTTGTTTCAGAATGTAGCGGATGGGCATTTCACCGGCCGGTCCGTCGGCCATGGCTTTCTCCAGGGTCCGGTATTTTTCAGGTCCGGTGAGATGGAGAAAGATCTGGTGCGTATCAAGAATGGCCGGCAGGGTCAGGGTCATGCGCTCGTGGGCCGCCGAGATCGGGGTCACAGCCATGCAGCATCTCCCTGATTTCATATCTGTCGCTGCGGCCAGGGTATCGGCTCCGGGAAAGAGCGAGGCCGTATGACCGTCGCTGCCCATTCCCAGTACGAGGACATCAAAGGGCCGGGGAACCCGGACCAGGTGTTTTTCGCACCCGGCCTCTCCATCACGGGCGTACAGGGCCTCGTTCTTCAGGCCGACGAAGGTGGCCCTGGCGGCCCGGTCACGGAGGAGATGGGTCCGGACCAGGTGTTCGTTTGAGTCCATACTGGCTGGTTCCACCCAGCGCTCGTCCACCAGGGTTATAATCACCTGTTTCCAGGGGATATCCAGGCGCGCCAACCGCTCGAACAGAGGTACAGGGGTGGAACCACCGGAAACCACAAGGCTGGCAAGGCCACGCGCTGTCATGGCGTTGACGAGAAGATGGCCGATGCGGCCGGCCAGTTCGCCCGCCAGGGTAGCTGAATCGGGAAATTTTTCCACGGGATGTTGCATTGCCTCACCTTTACTGGAGGATGTCTTAACAGGTCGTTGAAAAACTACGGCGCTTGATGATACTGCGTCAAAATTCGGCTTAAAATGGACATGTACTCCATCTACACTTGCTTTTTCACCTCATTTTTCCTTGTCTCGTCTTCGCTCGTTACGTTTTGCAACAGCCTGTTATAGGGGTTACTCTTCCCACTCCCTGCCATCACGGGCCAAGAGCGCCACCGAGGCAACCGGGCCCCAGGAACCGGCCGGATACGGTTTGGCCGGTTCATTATATTGGGCCCAGGCACCCTGGATGGAGTCGATCCATTTCCAGGAAAGCTCAACTTCGTCGCGATGGATGAAAAGGGCCTGGTGGCCGCGCATGATCTCAAGCAGGAGCCGTTCATAGGCATCGGTAATACGTTCAGCGCTGAAAGCTTCGGAAAAGCTCAGGTCCAGCATGGTGCGCTGAAGCTCAATTCCTTCACCAATTCCCGGGACTTTATTGAGCATCTCTATCTCCACTCCCTCGTCTGGCTGAAGACGGATGATCAGCTTGTTGGGTGGCAGTTTGCGGTAAGAATCGGAAAAGATGTTATGGGGCAGACGCTTGAAGTTGATGACCACCTCCGAGCGCTTGGTGGCCATGGCCTTGCCGGTACGCAGGTAAAAAGGAACATCTGCCCAGCGCCAGTTGTCGATGTCCACCCGGATGGCGACAAAAGTTTCAGTGGTGGAATTGGGATTGCCTCCTTTCTCTTCCAGGTAGCCCGGAACAGGTTTGCCCTTGATGAAACCGGGGCCGTACTGGCCGCGAACCACCTTGTTCTCAACGTTTTTCCGGGTGATCGGCCGGAGTGCTTTGAGCACCTTGAGCTTTTCGTTGCGCAGGCTGTCTCCGTTGAGGTCGACCGGAGGCTCCATGGCCACCAGGGTCAGGATCTGCATCAGGTGATTCTGGACCATGTCCCGGAGCTGGCCGGCCTTGTCAAAATAGCCCCATCGCCCCTCAATACCTACCTGTTCGGCCACGGTTATCTGCACGTGGTCGATGGTGTTGTGGTCCCAGTTGGTGGTGAAGATGGAGTTGGCAAACCGCAGGGCGAGGAGGTTCATCACTGTTTCCTTGCCCAGGTAATGGTCGATTCGATATACTTGTCTTTCGGTAAAGACTCTGGCCACTGCGTCATTGATCGCTCTGGAACTTGTCAGGTCCCGTCCAATTGGTTTTTCCAACACCACCCTGCTGGTCGGGGTGGTGAGGCCGGCATGATCCAGGCCGGTGCAGATGTTGCCATAAAGAAAAGGTGAAACGGAAAAATAGTGAATCAGGATCCGTTGTTCCTGGTTCACCACTTCCTTGAGTCTTCGGTACTCCTCGGGTCGATCCAGGTTGATCAGCACATACTGCATCCGTCCAAGCAGCCGGGCGACCACCTCGGGCTCGAGTGGCTCGTCGACAAAGGTTTCCAGGCTCTCCTGCATCTTTGCCATGAAGGTTTCCAGGCTGAGCTCGTGGCGGGCCACGCCGATAATCCTGGTTTTATCGTCAAGCAGCCGGGCCCGGTCGAGCTGATAGAGAGCCGGGATCAGTTTGCGGCGGGAAAGATCGCCAAGGACTCCAAATATTGTGAAATCACAAGCCTCTTTTTCCCTGTTCATCATTTTTCCCCTGTGGGTTCCCCACCTTTATCCAGAGCCTTGCATTGGTGAAGCTGGTTTCGACAACTTGTGATCGGGCACAATTATTGTTAAAGCGATAAGATATCCATGTTTGTTGCAATGCATTGGCCGCTCTGGCTGTCTTTTCCCGGCAGCCAGGTGCCGACAGATATACTATAAGACAGGTACACCCTTTGGGCCACTCAATATTCAGGAACAGGTTCGGCTGTATTTCTGCCGGCAGGACTTTCTTTTTCCGTTACTGTTGCTTCGTCTGGGGATAGGTATTATAGACTCAATTTTTGAGAAGGATAACCAGAACCTTTGGACCCGACACAGAAAGGAGCTGTGATTTTCCATGATAGGTATTTTGTCAGAAGATTGTTGTCAGTGCAGGCCGGGTAAGAAATTTTTTGATCGATTCCCGGGACTGGACAGCGCCGAAACAAGGTTTGACGACACTGCATTGTTCCGGAGGCTGACATCTGGAGGACAGCTCTTCCTTCTTTTTTTCATCCTTTTGTTCTTGTTCACTCCGGTATCCTCATGGGCGGCAAAACAGTACAAGGTCCTGGTGGTCATGAGTTATGAACAGGACTATCCCTGGGCTCAGGCCATCCGCCGGGGCATCGACCAGGTACTGGCCGGGAACAGCGAGATACGGTATTTTTACATGGATACAAAGAAAGATATTACAGGAGGTCGGCAGAAAGGCAGGCAGGCTTTTGAGCTGTACCGCCGGTGGCGCCCGGACGGAGTGATAGCAGTTGACGATAATGCCCAGTCAATGTTTGTCGTGCCTTATTTGCTCGACAAGGTGGATACTCCGGTGATGTTTTGCGGGGTCAACGCCGATCCCCAGCGCTACGGTTATCCTGGCCGCAATGTTTCCGGTATTCTCGAAAGGCTCCATATCCGTGAATCCATCGTCTTCGCCAGCCAGCTTGCCAGGGTCCGTACCGTTTGCTTTCTCATGAAAAAAAGCCCGGTGGCTGCCCTGGTGAGAAACCAGGTGGACCAGGAAAAGGAAACATATCCGGCCAAGACCCTGGGTTTTTATCAGCCATCAACCCTTGATGAAGCCCTGATACGGGTAGATGAGCTCAAACAGCGTTGTGACCTCCTTTTCCTTGAAACTCTGGAAGGTATAGCCGATGCAGCCGGAAAGCCAATGACCAGTAAAGAGGTTGTTCCCCTGGTTGTCAAGGCCTTTGGCGGACCCACCGCCGGGGCTGATCTGTATTCTGTGCAATACGGGGTGCTCTGCTCGGTGATCAAGAGCGGGGAAGAGCAGGGGGAAACCGCTGCTACCATGCTGCTTCAGGCCATGAGCGGAGCCCCGGTCGCAGAGATTCCCATCACCAGAAACTATCGCGGAAAACGGGTTCTCAACGTGACCACCATGAAGAACCTGGGTATCAGGGCCAGGCCCATGCTCCTGCGCGGGACGCAGCTGATCCGGACAACAGATTAGGAGGGGAGAGATGTTGGGGTATCAGTCTCCTGGTTCCATGTCGATCGCGTCCAGGATTCGTTTGTTCAACCGGGTGATAGGTCTGGCGTTTCTGCTTATGGTTCTTGTCATGATCCTGTCACTGTCCTATACACGACAGGTCCTGGTGAACAGTGTAACAGGGAACCTGGAAACCGTGATAAAAAACGCCCAGGTCAGCCGCGACCTTGCCAGGCTGATCGCTGAAAGCAATCTTCTTTTCCACACTTTTTACGGCCAGAGAGAATATCTCAAGACCAAGGGGGATCAGCTACTCCAAATGAGCGGGCAAATCGTCCATCTCTCCACTGATCCGGAGCTTAAACGCGCTGCCAATCATCTTGGAGATCATATTCGATCCATCCTCTCCCGCGCCGCGGAACTCAACAGTCTGCTCGATGAAAAAAAACGTCAGGAGCAGGCAATTTTCAAAGAGATCGACATGTTGGACGAGATCATTGCCGAACAGACCATTAACCAGATCTTTGCCGGCAGGGACACCTCGTTCACAGAGCAGCTTTCTGTCCAGCTTCTGGACTACCGTTACCGCCTGCTCGAAACAGGAAAAAAGTTCTCCGAGCTGGCCAATGGGTACAGGGTGCCGGAGGAGGAGAAAAAAGACCTGCGCAGAAAGCTCGACGAGCTGATCCGTGACCTGCAGATAATGGCGGTTGCGTGTCGAGAAACTTCGGAACACGGTAGTCGCCTTCTTGAACAAGTGACAACTTATCGCGACCTGTTGGATCGCTATCAGCAGAAGTGGGGCGACTTTGAGAGGGAGATAAAAGAGTTCAGCGAAGCCCGAGCTGCGTGCCTGTCTCTGCTTCGGAAAATGGACATGGAGATTGCCGACAGCACCCGGGATGCAGACCGTCATATAACAGGATTTTTTCTAGGTACCGGGGTCTTTCTGCTGGTTATCGCCCTGTTGGGAGTGATCAGTGTAATCATAGCCACTAAAAGGTTTCTCCATTCGACCATCAATGAACCCATGGAGAAGGTTCGGGAAGCCCTCACCGCTTTTACCCGGGGCGATCTTGCAACCCGTGTCAAAATGCATCGCTTCGACGAGTGGAGCCAGATTGAAAAGATGCTCAACACCATGGCCGAAGAACTTCTCGCCTCCCGGAACGATCTGCAGCAGTCCGAGGAAAGATACCGGGAAATATTCAACTCTCCCAGTGATGCCATCCTCATTCATGATGTCCAGACCGGCGAGATTGTCGATGTCAACCAGGCTATGCTTGAGATGTTCGGCTACACCTACGAGGAAGCTCTGGCCCAGAATTTCGGGACTCTCAGCGTGAACGAGCCGCCATACACCTTTGATGATGCTTTTGAAAAGATTACCCGCAGCATCGAATATGGCCCCCAGCGTTTCGACTGGCGTTCCAGGAGGAAAAACGGGGAGCTGTTCTGGTCCGAGGTGGGGCTCAGATACAGAAAGTTTGCCGGTAAACGCTATGTGGTGGCTGTTGTCCGGGACATTACCGAGCGCAAGAAGGCCGAAGAACTTCTGGCCGCAGAAAGAGAACGGCTGGCCGTCACTCTGCGTTCGATCGGCGATGGAGTCATTGCCACAGATACCGATGGATCCATAGCATTGCTGAACAGGGTGGCCGAGCAACTTACCGGCTGGTCCAGTGACGAGGCCCGAGGTCGGCCGGCTTCAGAGGTATTCAATATAGTGAATGAGAAGACCGGGGAGCCGTGTGAAAATCCCATCCAACGGGTTTTGGAAACAGGAAAAATCATCGGGCTTGCCAATCATACAGTACTGATTGCCAGGGATGGCACCAGGCGGAGTATCGCCGACAGCGGAGCACCCATCTGTGACAGTCAGAGTCGAATTATCGGTGTGGTTCTGGTCTTTCGCGATGTCACCAGTGAAAAGCGGATGGAAGAGGAACTGCTCAAGGTTAAAAAATTGGAATCAGTGGGTGTTCTGGCCGCAGGGATTGCTCACGACTTCAACAATATCCTTGCCGCTGTTCTGGGCAACATCGATCTGGCGGCCAGGCTGGTCTCGGGAGAGGAAAAGGCCAGTCGGCTCTTGTCTGAGGCCAGGAAGGCCACCAGCCGTGCCTCCCGGCTGACCCAACAGCTTTTGACTTTTGCCAAGGGTGGTGATCCGGTGCGGGAGACTGCAACCCTGCCCCAGCTGATCCGGGAGGCGGCGGATTTTGTCCTTCATGGCAGCCAGGTTTCCTGCGAGTACGACATCCCTGACGATCTCTGGCCGGTTTCAGTTGATGTGGGTCAGATAAGCCAGGTAATCCAGAACATCATCATCAATGCCCGTCATGCCATGCCCGAGGGTGGGTTGATCAAGGTCAGCTGTGCCAATGTGGAGGATGTGGGAGCCGAGACATTTTTGAGTATTCCTCGGGGAAGATTCGTCAAAATAACTGTCAGGGATCATGGTACAGGTATTCCCTCGGAAATCATCGACAAGATATTTGACCCCTATTACACGACCAAACAGGAAGGGAGCGGTTTGGGGCTGGCCATCTGTCACTCGATCATCACCAAGCATGACGGGTACATCCAGGTACACTCCGAACCTGGTCAGGGTACGGTTTTTGATATTTATCTTCCCGCCTCTGAGCAGGTGGGCCCGGAAGGCAGAGAAATTCCAGACACTGTCTCGGCGGCCACAGGGGCTCGAATAATGGTGATGGATGACGAGGAGATGCTGCGCAGCCTGGTTGCATCACAGCTGGCCCATCTCGGCCATGAAGCCATTCTGGTCCGTGATGGTGAGGAAGCTGTCCGGCGCTATAAAGAACTCCGCGAGGCTGGCACCCCTGTGGATCTTGTTATAATGGATTTGACCATTCCCGGGGGAATGGGAGGTCGGGAGGCGTTGCGCCGTATTCTCGAGGTCGATCCCGAGGCCCGGGTTATAGTGGCCAGCGGCTATTCAAACGATCCGGTCCTGGCGAACTGCCGCGAGTATGGTTTTGTTGCCTCGGTGGCAAAGCCTTTTGATCTCAAGGAACTGCAAACTGTCATCTCGTCCGTTCTCTGAGGAATTGCCGGGTGACGATCATTCGCTGCCAGGCTGTTTTTTTTCATCGGGCGTCTGCTGTTTTTTAAGTTTTCGGAGGATGGTTTTCCGGTTGATCCCCAGCAGGGTGGCTGCTTTTTGCTTGTTCCCCCCGCACCTGTCCAGTACATGGCGGATGTAGTGCTCTTGCATCTCGGCCAGCGGCCGGATAAGTTCCCCGGCAAAAAGGCCGGATTCCCTGCCGGATGTCAGCATTTCCCGGGGCAGATCCTTGAGGGAGATTACCCCGTCCTCGGCCAGGAAAACACATCGCTCGATTACGTTTTCAAGCTCGCGGATATTGCCTGGCCAGGGATAATCGAGAAAAAAACGCATGGCTTCCCGAGAAACCACGGCCTTGTGTCCATCCTTTTCGTGGCGGCTTAAAAAAGCATTTATCAAGAGGGGAATGTCCTCCCGGCGCTCTCGCAGCGGGGGCACTTCGATCTTGAATATGTTGAGCCGATAGTAGAGGTCTTCCCGGAACCTGCCCTGTTCCGCCTCTTTGCGCAGGTTTCTGTTGGTTGCGGCAATGATCCGCGCATCCACGAATATGGAACGATTGGAGCCCACCGGCCGTACGTGGCGTTCCTGGAGGGCTCGGAGAATCTTGGCCTGGACCGCCGGCGGCATCTCTCCTATTTCGTCAAGCAGAATGGTGCCACCGGCCGCTTCCACGAACAGTCCCCTCTTGTCTGCTGTCGCACCGGTAAAAGCCCCCCGGACATGACCAAACAGTTCGCTTTCCAGTAACCCTTCGGGAATGGCGGCGCAGTTGACCGCCACAAATGGAGCCTCCCTGCGATTCGATGTCTGGTGTATGGTCCTGGCAATGACCTCCTTTCCGGTACCGGTTTCACCCTCGAGCAGGACATTGCCTGCCGAGTCGGCTATTCGTTCGATGAAGTGAAAAAGCCGAAGCATGGCCGGACTTTTGCCAACCAGGTCATGAAGCCGGCACCGGTCCCTGGAGATCAGCTCCAGTTCCTGGATTTTCCGGCGCATGGTCAGTTCGGCGGCCGCCCGGTTGACCGCGATGAGAAGTTGCTCCATCTTGAAGGGCTTGATGATATAGTCGTACGCCCCTTGGTTTATCAACCGTATTGCTTCGTCAATGTCGCCAAAGGCGGTGATCAGGATGACGAAGGGCTTGATCATATTCAGGGCACTGATCTCATCGAGCAGGGCCTCTCCGCCCATGACCGGCATTTTCAGATCGGAAACAATAATGGGACAGGGTGTTTTTCCCAGGATATCTAAGGCTTCCCGGCCGTTGGCAGCGGTGTTGACACCATAGCCGTGTTCAGCAAGGACCTCGCGGACAAGCTCACGCATGTCCTGATCATCCTCGACCACCAGTATATCTGTTTTCGTGTGGCTGGCCATGACAGTATGAATCCTGTTGCGGCTTCCTGTTCTTACGCCGCGGCAGAAGTGGTAGTGGTCCGATGCGGATGTGCCGGAAGGTGAATGATGAAACGTGCTCCCCTGCTCACCTCACGGTCCACGGTGATGCGGCCCTGGTGTTCCTGGATGATGCTGGCCACCATGTAGAGGCCCAGACCGGTTCCCTCGCCCACTTCCTTGGTGGTGAAAAAGGGATCGAAAATCCGTTCAGCCAGATCAGCGGGAATGCCCTCGCCGTTGTCCTCGTAGGTGAGGATTAGCTCGCCGGGTTCTTCAGTCTCAGCCGTTCTGCTTGAAACTTTGATGGTGCCGCCGGTCTTCATCGAGTGAAAGGAATTGAGCATCAGGTTGACAAAGAGTTGCCGTAATCCATCGCTGTCAGCGGTCAGTTTTTTGATGCCAAGATCCAGCTCCAGCTCTACGACCGGATGATTTTTACGCTGCTTGAGTCGGCAGAGAGTAAAGGACTCGGTGATGAGCGTTTCCAGCTCGACCTGCTTGAATTGTGCGGTTGGCTTGCGGGAAAAGGCGAGCATCTGCTGGATGATCTTGGTAATCCGTTCTGCCTGGCGGATGATAACCTTGAGGTTTTCTGTCCTGGCCTCGCTGTCTCCTCTTTTCTGGAGAAGATATTCGGCCCGTCCGCTTATCACATTGAGCGGGGTTCCTATTTCATGGGCCAGGCCGCTGGCCAGCTGGCCGATGGAGGCAAGTTTGTCCTGGTGCCTCAATCCTCTTTCCAGGTTGATTTTTTCCCGGAAGAGCTGTTCCTTTTTGCGATTCTGTTTTTCGATATTATGGGCCATGCGGTTGAATTCTTCTATGAGTTCATCAAGCTCTGCGACTCCGCTCTTTCCGATTCGCAAACCCAGATCGCCATGGCCCAGATTTTTGGCAGCCTCTTTGAGCCGACCGATGGGCAGGGTGATGTTCCAGTGGCAGACCAGGTAGAGAATCAACCCGAGCAGCAGGGCTGTCAGGACGATAAAGACGATGAATTTGCGGACCAGTCCGGCCAGGGTATTGTTGATGCTGTCCAGTGACAGGAGGATCTCCACTCCGCCATGCAATGTGCCGCTGCTGTTTTTGATGGGGCTGATCACGGAAAAGTATTCGTGATTACCTTCTGTGATTATTTGCTCGCTTTCTTCTCTGGAGAAATCCACTGGTTTGCGATCCCGCTGAATGGCATGGCGGGTGACTCCGTGTTCAAAGCTGAGATCGACCAGCTTTCCCTGGCTGTCGTATATGTTGATCAACAGATTGTTGACATCCCGATGGGGAGGGATCACTGCATGGATCAGCTCGGCAAGACGCTGGTGCTGGTCGGTGATGTGATAATATTTAAACGTTGTTGCCAGGGTTCTGGCCAGGATCCGGGCCGTCATTTTGGCTTCTTCCATGAGATGTATCCGCTCGTCCCGCACGGATATGCATCCAAGGCCGATGGAACTGAGGATGATCAGAGAGGAAATGTAGAGAAAAAGCCTGGTTGATATTTTCATACTGCCGGACGCCGGGTATCGGAAACTGGATGGTTTCTGTTTTCAGCTATTTTTGTTTTCGTTCCAGATGGACAGGGCTTCCTGATACAGGCGGGATCGGGAAATGCCAAGATCGGAGGCGATGATCCTGACCGCATCCTTGAGCGAGGCCCCTTGGGTGTCCCGGTACCAGCGGAGCAGGTCAGCCGTATTTTCCGGTCTGTCCTCGGCTGTGACGGCGTCGGGCTGGATAATGAACACCAGCTCTCCCCGGACCCGACTGGGCAGAGAATCAAGGATTTTTTTCAGGCTGCCATGCAAACACTCTTCATGGAGCTTGGTCAGTTCCCGGAACAGAAGGACCTGCCGGTTACCAAGCATGGTCAGGGCGTCGGCAAGGCACTCCTTGATCCGGTGTGGTGATTCATAGAAGATGAGCGGACAGGACATGGACCTAAGTTGCCGGAACAGCTTCTTCCGCAGTGTTTTTTTTGCCGGTGGAAAGCCTCCAAAGTAAAAAGAGCTTTCATCAAGTCCTGCTGCGGACAGGGCCGTGGTCAGGGCTGAGGGGCCTGGGACGGGTACCACTGTGATGCCGGAATCCCTGGCCAGCCGAACCAGAACGCTGCCGGGATCGGAGATCCCCGGGGTGCCGGCGTCCGACACAATGGCAATATGTTGGCCCTGGCACAGTTTTTCCAGGAGGATTTTGGCCTTGTGTTGCTCCTTTTCACGGTAATAGCTGGTCAAATTGGTTTGAATGGAAAGATGATTGAGCAGCTTTCTGGTGTGTCTGGTATCCTCGCTGGCAACAAGGTCGACCTCGCCAAGTACCTGGATGGCCCGGCTGGATATGTCCTGGAGGTTGCCGATGGGCGTGGCAACCACGTAGAGAGTTCCCGGTTGGGTAGGTTTTGTCATGGTGTGGTTTTTCAGTCACCGGGTCAGTAATCCGGCCCTTCCCACATGGAGGATTCGAAGCGCACGATACGGTTGCGCCCGGTTTCCTTGGCCCGGTAAAGAGCTACGTCGGCAAATTTAACCGCCTCCCAGAACGCCGAAGTGTCATCGGGAAAAATGCTTATGCCGACGCTGATCGTTTTTTTCAGGACAATGCCGCCAAAACGAAACTGGTTTTCTTCAACTTTTGTCCGGATCTTTTCTGCAACTTTAACGCCATCATCGGGGCAGCAGTCCACCAGGAGGATGAGAAATTCCTCACCTCCGTAACGGATGACCAGGTCTGAGCTGCGGACGCAGTTCTGGAGGATATGGGCTATACCTGTCAGTACCGTGTCGCCGGCTTCGTGACCATGCTCGTCATTGACCTTTTTAAAATAATCCATGTCGCACATAAGGATGGCCATGTGGGAGTCCCGCCTGCGGATTCTGGCAATGAGCGGGTTGATGTTTCCTTCAAGAAATCTACGGTTATAAAGGCCGGTCATGGTGTCGCGGATAGCCATCTGATGCAGGTTTTCGGCCAGTTGTTTGGCGTGTAGTACCGGAAGTGCTTCGCGCAGGTACTGCTGGGCCCGTTGCAGGCTGCGTTTGAGATAGATTTCCCGTTCCGGGCTGTTGACAAAGGGAAAAAGAAACTGCACCACGCCAAGGATCTGGCCTCCCACCATCATCGGCACGCAGGTGTGAGTCATGATATCGGCCAGAGGAAAGACAGGGCAAATACCTGGGTAACCACTGGACATCACCACCTCTCCGGTGCGTTTGGCCCGGCAGGTATTGGCGGCTGTCATCTGACAGGTGTCGTTTTCCAGCTCCAGGGGCCAGCTGTAGACCGGCATAATGGCCTCGCCATTTTCACGTATTTCCCAGATAATGAAAGTGGAAAGTCCCAGTCGGTCGCGGAAGACGTAGGCCAGGCGCTTGTATACCTCATCGGCGGTCTCATCGGCCTCAATGGTTCGCCTGAAGAGAGATACATTACGGATATCGGCAATCAGGCCGTTGACGGTTTGGGCGACAGTGCCGATCTCGTCGTGGGATATGATCGGAATTTCGGATACAGGAGAACACTCGCTGTTATCACCGGTGGATTTGCGCAGGGCATTCAGCCGGGCCGTCATGTCATGCAGGAGGCTGACCAGAGCCTGAACACAGAGAAAGCTGGTGATAGTCAGCATGATCATCACCCCGGTCACCAGAAGGGCGCCGGTGAGCAGGTAGCTGTCAAAGGCATTGACGATCTGACTGATTTCTGGAGATTCGACCTGCTGGGCGATCACTACGAGCTGTTTTTTCAGGTTATTGACAAAGTAGTAGTTGTACAGACCGACGAGCAGAAACCCGAGCAGAAAACTGCTGAGTATCAGGATGAACTTGCCATAGACTGACAGGTCAAAAAAAGGCTGCCAGAGACGTCGCCAGAGCGAAAGCTTACTTTCTTTGTCAGGAATGCTCATTAAGTCATGCAAGGTGTAATGGTTGTCGGCCAGCGGGTTTCATTCAGATCAATTCCTATTATAGAGAGTGGAACAGATAATACAAGGGGGGATGATTTTATTTTAAAAATAACGGATTAACTATTGGGTAGAGCGAAAAAGAGAATAGGAGGGGGTACTATGCTGTGGGATCTGCCAGGGTGGTGCAGACGATCCGACGGATGCGGCGTGGGCCGTCGAATTCGCAGAAAAATATATTCTGCCATTTGGAAAGACCAAGCTTTCCTTCAATGACAGGGATAGTTTCCGAGGGACCGACAAGTCCGGCTTTGAGATGGGCGTCACCGTTGCCATCCTGGCGGTCATGCTCCCACACACCACGGGGGATAAGGTTACCCAGAAGAGTCACCACGTCGTTTTGTACCGATTGGTCCCAGTTTTCCTGGATCATGATGGCACCGGTGGCACCCTGGGCGTAGACGCTGACCAGGCCGTCATGGATACCGGAAGCACGGATCGCCGCTTCAACCAGAGAGGTGATGTCCACCAGAGTTTCACGACGATCCGTGCTGATTTCGATGAGTTGCCGCATGGGACTACTGGTATTCTCAGGCTTGTTTTTCTTTTTCCGCCTGGGCCTTGGCATAAGCGGAAGCAGCACATTCGTTTTTCCCGAGGTCCAGTTCCTCGGCCCGTTCTTCGTCCACCTGCTCAAGGTTTGCATTGACCATCCGGATGGTTTTGTACTCGTCCGGCTGGGGCCGCATGTTTTCCTTGATGAAGGCGATAAAGTCGTCTTCGTTGTCAATGCTGTAGATGGAGTCATTTCGTTTGATTACATCGCCGAGCGGCATGGCAAACTGAAGATCGTCGTTGGCCTCGTCCCAGCTGATGTAATGGCCGGGCAGAACAACCAGGCCGTGATCGAGTTCTTTGATGAGGTTCATGGATTTGAAAAGCATCTTTGCCCAGGGTTCCGCCTGTCCACCAAGATCGGGACGCCCCATGGATTCGATGAACACCATGTCTCCGGAGACCAGGAATCTGTCGTCGATGATAAACGAGGTGGACCCCGGGGTGTGACCGGGAGTGAAAAGAACCCTGACTTCAGGGCCGCCACTGGAAAAGGTGTGCACCTCTCCATCCTGCAGGCTGATATAGTTATTCTTTGAATCCTTGAAATCAGCGTCGTTGGCCAGGAACTCGGCTCCGGACTGCCCGGCTATCATCCGGCTGCCGGCGATATAGTCGGCCTGCAGATGGGTTTCAAAGGTCTTGATGACCGTGCAGTCATTTTCCTTTGCGAACTGGAGGTAGAAATCCACGTTTCGGGACGGGTCGAAAAACATGATTTCCCGGCCGGAAATCAGACCGTAACTGCACGAGGCCTTGCCGGGACGGATAAACTGGTAGAGGGAGTAGGAGTTGTTTTTCTCCACCAGCTTTGGCACCAGCAGATTACCCCAGGTTTTAATTCCCCCTGCCAGGTACCCCACATCCCTGAATCCATGCTTTTCGAGAATTTCAGCCACATATTTTGCCGATCCTTCCTTGGCGCAGACAATCCTTATCGGCTTGTCTGTCGGAATCTTGGCTACGCTTTCATCTTCAATCTCCATAAAATCGTAGTAAGAGACGTTGATCATGTCGAAAGGATAGGGGCTTTCTACCTGAAAACGGGTGAAATCCTTGTCGTTGCGCACATCAAGAACGGTTATCTCTTTCCTGTCGACAAGCCATTCAAAAAGCTGGCTGGCACTATAACTTGAAATTGTCATACTGTATCCTCCGAAATTTGTCGGCAACCGGTTGTCTGTGAGACGTTTTGTCAGTAAGAATGGTTCATTTTGACTTCCACCGACACCCCGCATCGGAGCTTGAAAAGGATATCACCGCTTTGTCCTGGAAAAACATGTCTCTGGTAGAGGTTGTGAGAGCCTGTTTTTTCACGGTCATTGTTAGAATTGCGATGTTATCTGCCGGCTCATCCATTTTTTGAATTTTGATGGTAACTCATATGGTATTTTGTAGAAGTTGATAAAAGGATATGGAAAATCCATATCCATGTCCAGAAAAAAGGTGGAAAT
Source organism: Desulfolithobacter sp. (assembly GCF_054025815.1). Classification (NCBI taxonomy): domain Bacteria; kingdom Pseudomonadati; phylum Thermodesulfobacteriota; class Desulfobulbia; order Desulfobulbales; family Desulfobulbaceae; genus Desulfolithobacter; species Desulfolithobacter sp. The sequence continues at coordinate 99,288 of NZ_JBPMMS010000013.1, forward strand.
CAAAAACAACAGGGAGGAAAAGAGCAAACAGGTCCATGCAGTGGGCAAAAAGAGAGAAAACAGGCGGGGACGGATCTTTGTACCATCTATCCTGACACAGGGGGAATATCAGTCTGGAACAATGGAACAGTATGGAATAAAAAAACCCGCAAACCATTGCTGATTGCGGGTTTATCGGAGCTTAACGGAAGCTCCTGAACCATGTCCTGGTGCCCGGAGCGAGAATCGAACTCGCACAGTGACTAGCACCGAGAGATTTTAAGTCTCTTGCGTCTACCAGTTCCGCCATCCGGGCGCGTCATCTGAAATCCATTTCCGGTACGGGTGGATTCTCTGGTTTCACAATGCGGGATGATAATGGTCGTCCTCGTCCGGCAGTTGAGAAACGGGCGTACTTTACACGCGCGGCCCTGGTTTGTCAATTGAGCAGACGGCAAAGGTCTTATGTTTCAGGATGTTACTGGTACCCGCAGGGTAAGATATGCTATACTTACGGGTGATGGGGCAAGGGTTTATGTGGTGAACGGATGATAATTTTAAAGGTAACCGTTCGATTTTATGCAGAAAATTATTAACATTGTTTTCATGTTGGTGCTGCTCATGCTTGGCGGTGCCTTTGGTTATATGCTGTTTGAGCATACAGGTTTCTGGGAGGGGATGTATCTGACGGTGATAACTATTACCACTGTCGGCTATGGAGATATTGTGCCTGTATATCCCGCCGGAAAGGTGTTTACCGTGTTTCTGGTTTTTGCCGGGGTCGGTCTTGTTTTCTATGTCTTTGGCAAGATAACCGAGAATATGGTAGAGGGCGGTTTTCGTTCAATCATGGAGAAGAGGAAGATGAACAAAAAGATTGCCCGGTTGCGGGATCATTACATTGTCTGCGGTTTTGGCCGTATCGGTCAGGTGATCTGCGGGATTCTCAAGGAAAACAACCGGCCTTTTCTGGTGATTGAGCGGGATGAGGAGGTCATTAAGGAAATTGAAAAGGAGGGGTACATTGAGCTTCACGGCGAAGCCTCGGACGATGATGTCCTGCTTAAGGCAGGAATCCAGCGGGCCAGAGGGCTTATTGCCGTGGTTTCCTCGGACGCGGATAATCTCTACATTACCCTGACCGCGCGCGGTCTCAATCCTGATCTGTTTATCCTGGCTCGCTCCAGCGGTGCCCACGGCGCTGAAACCAAGCTGATGCGGGCCGGGGCTTCCAAAGTGATCTCTCCCTATTACATCGGCGCCAGGCGGATGGCCCAGCTTATCGTCCGCCCCACGGTTATCGATTTTATCGATCTGACCATGCATGCCGGTGAACTGGGCCTGCGGATGGAGGAACTTTTGGTGACAGAGAAGGCCTCCTTTAAAGGAAAAAACCTGATGGAATCGGGCATTCGCCAGAAATATGACGTGATTGTGGTCGCTATCAAGCGGGCCGGCGAGAAAATGCTGTTCAATCCCGGCCCGGATACGGTTCTGTTACCCGGAGATATTCTGGTGGTTCTGGGCCAGTACGAGCAGATCAGCGCTTTGGAAAAGGAGGTCTGATTCGCTCAAGCATTTCCCGGACGGCCTGATCAAGGCCGACAAACACAGACCTTGTTATGATCGCATGGCCAATGGAGAGTTCCTCGATGGTGTCCAGGGCGGCGATTCTCGGGGTTGTCAGATAATTCAATCCATGGCCGGCATTGACCCGCAGCCCGGAAGCAAAAGCAAGCTCCGCGGATTCTTCTATGAGGCGGAATTCCCGGTCTCTCTCTGACTCTGTGGTCGCATCGCAGTAGCGTCCCGTGTGCAGTTCGACAAAAGTGGCTCCCACGTCAATGGCCGCTTCGATCTGGACCGCGTCCGGGTCGATAAACAGGGAGACCGGGATCCCGGCTTTCTCCATTTTGGCTATACATTTGCGAATTTTCTTTTCATTGCCGATTACGTCCAGGCCGCCTTCGGTGGTCAGCTCGCGGCGTTTTTCCGGGACCAGGGTTATCATGTCTGGTTTGATATCCAGGGCAATGCCGATGATTTCCCTGGAGGCGGCCATCTCCAGGTTGAGCTTTGTCTTCACCGTCTGCCGAAGGAGCCGGACATCGCGGTCCTGAATGTGGCGGCGGTCTTCTCGCAGGTGCACCACAATGCCCGAGGCGCCGGCCAACTCACAGATGCCGGCGGCCAGCACCGGGTCAGGTTCGTTGATTCCGCGCGCCTGACGCACGGTGGCTACATGGTCTACATTGATGGCAAGATGAGGCATGGTATCACTCCTTGACTCGTACAGTTGATGGATCAGTTGCAGTTCCCGGTCCCACATGGCTTCTGCCTCGGACTCAGAGCGTTCATGGTCCCAGCCCAGCAGATGCAGAAGACCATGGACGATCAGCCGCGTCAGACGCTGGTGCAGGGTGGTACCTGTCTCTGTTGCCTCCCGGGAGGCAGTATCCACAGAGATGATGATGTCTCCAAGTTCATCCGTCGGGGTCAGGTCGGGTGGCAGCTCTTCTCCTCCGGCGGCAAAGGAAAGCACGTTGGTGGGACCTGTGCGGTGGCGATAGCGGGTATTGTAACCGGCCATGGTTTCGTCATCGACAAGGATAATGCTCAGGTTCTTTTTTTCACAACCGAGTTCTTGCAGCAGCCAGCGGGTCCGTCCGGATAGAAGAGCTGTGCTGACCGGCGCCTGGTGATAGCACTGTATATGGACTGGCATGGGATATTATTCGGCCTGGAGACTGGTGGATTTTTTCTTTTCTTTCTTCTTGCCTGACCGGGCCGCAATCCGGATTTCCTGGTCCTCGTAGGCCTGGATGATTTCCTGAACCAGCGGGTGCCGGACCACGTCGGACTTGGCAAAACTGCTGAAGTGTATGCCGCGGATACCTTCCAGGATATTCTGGGCCTCTATCAGGCCTGACCGGGCCGAGCCGGGCAGGTCGATCTGGGTGATGTCTCCGGTAACCACGGCCTTGGAATCAAAGCCGATTCTGGTGAGAAACATTTTCATCTGTTCCCGGGTGGTGTTCTGGGCCTCGTCCAGGATGATAAATGCATTATTAAGTGTCCTGCCGCGCATGAAGGCCAGTGGCGCGATTTCGATAATCCCGCGCTCCACCAGTTCCTGGGCCTTTTCCTGGCCGAGCATGTCGTTTAAGGCGTCGTAGAGTGGCCGCAGGTAGGGGTCCACCTTCTGGGCCATGTCGCCGGGCAGAAATCCCAGCTTCTCGCCCGCCTCCACCGCCGGCCGGGTAAGGATGATGGATCGGACCTGTTCGCTGGCCAGGGCTGACACCGCCATGGCCACGGCAAGATAGGTTTTTCCGGTTCCGGCCGGACCAATGCCAAAGACTATGTCATTGTGACGAATGGCTTCGATGTAACGTTTCTGGTTGACGCTTTTTGGTGAAACCACTCGGTTTCGCGAGGTGATGTACACCTTGTCGAGAAAGATCTCTTCAAGCTGGGTCCTGGGTGAGGATTCCAGGATTTTGACCCCGAAGGCGATATCCTGGGTAAAGATGGGATAGCCTTTGCGGATCAGTTCGTAGAGCTGCTCCAGGACCGAGGCGGCCAGCCCGACCGCATGGCTGCGGCCTTTGACCTGGAGAAGGTTGCCACGGACGTGGATGGAAACCCCGGTGGCCTGTTCCACGGTTTGCAGGTTCCGGTTGAGGTCGCCAAACAGGACCTGGGCCGCGGCGTTGTCGCTGAAGTCCAGGTCCCGGGTTGTCTGATTGTTTTTTTGTGTGACTGTAATCTTCAAATCAGTTCTGTCTTGTTTCTTTTTCTTCTTTTCTCGCAAGTTCCCTGTCGATCATTTTCTGGATGGCCAACACACTGCGGCTGTTTGATCTGATCAGGTGGCCATTGATGAACATGGTCGGTGTTCCGGATACACTGGCCTGCTGTGCGTCCCGCATGTCCTTTAAGACCCGGGCCCTGGTTTCTGCAGAATTCATGTCCTTTTCGAATTTTTTCATGTTCAGGCCCAGTTCTTCAGCCATCTGCATGATGCTGTCATTGTCCAGGTTTTCGGCTGCGAACAGTTTGTCATGCATCTGCCAGAATTTGCCCTGGTTCTGAGCGGCTACTGCGGCCCGGGCAGCGGGTTCGGCATATTCATGGATGCGGATCAGGGGCAGATGTTTGAAGGCGATTTTCAGGGTCTCAGGGTTGTTTTCAAGCAACTGCTCGAGTACCGGCTGCACCTTGGCACAGTATGGGCACTCGAAGTCAGAAAAAAGGACCAGGGTGACTGGAGCATTTTTCGGCCCCAGGAAAGGTGCCCCGCTGATGTCGATGTTTTGGGTGAAACTGACGTCAATGGCCGTGAAAGATTTTCCGTCCCTGCTGATTGTGTACAGCATTTCTCCCCTGGGGGCTATGTCGATATCGCTGATATTCTTGTCCACGGGGATGGCACCCAGTTTTTTTCCCTGTGCAGTGTAGACATGGACTTTGTGATCGTTCCCCAGGACAAAAACTTTTTTGCCGTCCAGGGTGTGGACTAAATCGAGCGGAGTGGTATCAAGTTTCCAGTTGGTCCTGATTGACCAGTCCACTTCGCCCGCAGTTCCTGATCTCTGCTGCAGGGCATGGGCCTGGACGGGCAACACCAGAAGGGCGCAAAGTGTCAAAGCTTTTTTCATGTCGAGTCCTTTGTATTTCTTTGTATTTATTTGGGAGAAAATCGAAGTTTTCAGTAAAAATTTAACTATAAGACAGAAAATACTGCTTGGCCAGCAGGAAAAAAAGGAGCTCGGTCCCTGCCGGTAATCGTTGACGGGTCGGGGAGCATCCGGGAGAGGACAATGACCTGTGGTTCAGCATGACACACACGTCCTCCCAGAGATTCGTCCATGGCCCGGTCGTTGGGACCGGTTCCTGGAGATGAATTTCTAACTTATAGATTTAGCAGGAAATACATATTTTTATGTCTCCCTCTCTCTTGACGATCATCTCTTAATTGGTTAATAGTCAATGTTTGACATTTAACGCGAGAGTGGCGGAACTGGTAGACGCACTGGACTTAGGATCCAGCGCACCGAGTGCGTGGGGGTTCAACTCCCCCCTCTCGCACCAGATAAATGTAACCGGTGTCAGGTGTGCCATGCACCCGGCGTAACTCATATTGAGCCCGAAGGAAACCCGCTTGAATCAAGCTGAAATCTGACTGCCGATGGCAGGTAACATGAAAAAGGAATTTGGTCCATGGACGTTGTCGTAGAAACCGTATCTGATCTGACCCGCAAGCTCACTATTACTCTTCCGCAAGAGGAGGTTCAGAAAGAACTGGACAAGGCGTATCGCAAGCTGAACAGGGAAGTCACGCTCAAGGGGTTCAGGCGGGGCAAGATTCCCCGGGCCGTGCTTGAGAAAAATTTCAAGGACCAGGTGCAGGCCGATGTGGGCGAGCAGCTTGTCCAGGCCACCTATTTTGATGCCGTCGAGCAGGAAAAGATCGATCCCGTTGTTCACCCCGATATAGTCAAGCATGATTTTCCCGAAGATGGAACCTTTACGTATGTGGCCATGGTGGATGTACGTCCCGAATTCGAAATGAAGGAGTACAAGGGTATTGAGGTGGAAAAACCGGCCACCGAGGTCTCGGACGAGGAGGTTGAAGCCGAGCTTGAGGAGCTGCGCCGCGAGCATGCTGTGCTGCGCTCCGCCGACGAGAACTATGCCATAGCCAGGGATGATATCGCCATTGTTGATTTCCAGGGTTTCCATGAAGGCAAGCCTATGAAGGAAGTCCATAACGAAGATTATTCTGTTGATGTCGGCTCCGGCCGCCTTGGTGAGGATTTCGAGGAAAAACTCATCGGGATGAAAAAGGGCGAGAAGACCCTCTATGAGGTGGATTTTCCGCCTGAGTATCCCAACCCGGTACTTGCCGGTAAAACAGTGGAGTTCAAGGTTGATGTCAAGGATGTCAAGCAGCGTATCAAGCCTGAACTGGACGACGAGTTCGCCAAGGATGTCAGTGGTGAGTACGAGACCCTGGAAGACCTGAAGAAGGGAATCCGCGAAGAGCTGCAGAAGAAGAAGGAAGAAGCGCTGGAAGGCGACCTGGATGACCGGATCATGCACAAGCTCATCGAGCTCAATGAGTTTGACGTTCCCGAGAAGTTGGTCCTTTACGAGATCGAGGAGATGATCAAACAGACCGAGGAAAATCTCAAGCGGGCCGGTCTGACCCTGGAATCCGCCGGTATCACCCGTGAGGAACTGGTGGAGAAAAATCGCGAGGTGGCGGTTAAGCGGGTTAAGGGTGATTTTCTGCTCAAGAAGATCGCTGAACTCGAAGATATCAAGCTGGCCGATGAGGATATCGAACGCGGCTACCAGCGCATCGCTGACCAGTACAACATGAGCGTGCCGGAAGTGAAACAGTTTTTCAAACGGCGGGAAGAGATTCTGCCGTTTTTGAATGAGCTTCTCAACGAAAAGATTCTGCAGTTTCTGCGCGATAATGCCACCTTTATCGAGCCCAGCGAAGATGCTGCGGCCGAAGAAGGCGGAGAGCCGGAATCGGGTGATGATGCCTGATGCGATATTGTCTGTTGTTCCGGCACCAGATCAAAATCAATAAAATATCAGTCAGGCCGGCGGTCTGATTTCGAGGAGTATGAGCCAATGAACCTGGTTCCAATGGTGGTTGAACAGAGCCCGCGCGGTGAGCGGGCTTATGATATCTATTCGCGCCTGCTCAAAGAACGCATTATTTTTCTGGGCACGACGGTAAGCGACGATGTGGCCAGTCTGGTCATAGCCCAGCTGCTCTTTCTGGAGGCCGATGATCCTGACAAGGATATTACCTTTTACATCAACTCGCCTGGTGGCTCGGTGACTGCCGGGCTGGCCATCTATGACACCATGCAGTATATTCGCTGTGATGTTGCCACGCTGTGCATGGGGCAGGCTGCGTCCATGGGCGCGCTGCTTCTTGCTGCCGGTGCAGAGGGAAAACGGTATGCCCTGCCCAATTCCCGGATCATGATCCATCAGCCCATGGGTGGATTCCAGGGGCAGGCAACAGATATCGATATTCATGCCCGGGAAATTCTTCGCATGCGTAAGGACCTCAATGCCATCCTGGCCAGGCATACTGGCCGGACAGTGAAAAAGATCCAGAACGACACCGAGCGGGACAACTTCATGAGCGCTGAAGAGGCCCGGAAGTACGGGATCATTGACAAGGTGCTGGTCCGTCGTGAACAGACGGAGGAGGACTGAATATGAGTGACGAGTTTGTTGACGGGCATGGAATAGCATGCTCCTGCTCGTTCTGCGGGAAAAGCCAGGATGAGGTAGGCAAGCTCATTGCTGGTCCCAATGTCTATATCTGCGATGAGTGCATAGAACTCTGCAACGAAATAGTCCGTGACGCCACCGAAGATGAGGGTCAGGGTGGCAAAGGGGCTGTGCGGGTTCTCAAGCCAAAGGAGATCAAGGCCTATCTCGATGAGTACGTGATCGGCCAGGAGTTCGCCAAACGGGTTCTGTCGGTGGCGGTCCACAACCATTACAAGCGTATTGAGTCCCAGGCGGGTCTGCAGGATGGTGATGTCGAACTTCAGAAATCAAACATCATTCTTATCGGTCCCACGGGCAGCGGTAAGACCCTCATGGCTCAGACCCTGGCCAGAATCCTTAATGTCCCCTTTACTATAGCAGACGCAACCACCCTTACCGAAGCCGGCTATGTGGGTGATGATGTGGAAAATATCCTGGTCAACCTGCTTCAGGCGGCAGACTATGATATTGACCTGGCCGAACGGGGTATTATCTATATAGACGAGATAGACAAGATTGCCCGTAAATCGGACTCCCCTTCTCTCACCCGGGACGTCTCAGGTGAAGGCGTACAGCAGGCCCTGCTCAAGATTATTGAGGGTACTGTTGCCTCTGTTCCGCCCAAGGGGGGACGGAAGCACCCCCAGCAGGAACTGGTGCGGATAGATACTTCCAATATTCTGTTTATCTGTGGCGGCGCTTTTGTCGGCCTTGATTCCGTGATCAAGAAACGGACCGGGACCAAGGCTATAGGCTTTGGTGCCAAGGTGGTCAGCGAAAGCAAAAAAACCATTGGCGAGGTGCTCGCCGGGATACAGCCCGAAGACTTGCTTAAATTTGGTTTGATTCCCGAGCTGGTCGGCCGGCTGCCGGTCATCGCAACCATGGAGGAACTTGAGCAAGAGGATCTGATCCGGATACTCAAGGAGCCTCGGAATGCGCTGACCAAGCAGTATCAGAAGCTTTTCGCCTTTGAAAACGTCAAGCTCCGGTTCACTGAAGGTGCGCTTAAGGCCATTGCCAGAAAGGCGTTGGACCGCAAATCCGGTGCCCGGGGCCTGCGATCGGTCATGGAAGAGGCCATGCTTGAGGTCATGTATGAGCTTCCATCCGAGGAAGGAGTTGCCGAGTGTGTGGTCAATGAACAGGTCATCACCAGTGGTGAATATCCTGTTGTTTTATACGACTCTCAGACAACCAAAAAGAGTGCGTGATACTCTCTGGTTCAAGTTAACGGTGTGCTGGCTTTGCGCCGCTTTCCTGCCTTCTTCCGAGCAAAGACAAAACCGTAGCCATCTCGACTTGTGACTTGTTGCCGGACGCCTGATCCGGAAGATGAAAATCAATGGTGTTTCCGATATCCGGCCTGCAGGTTAAGCGCTGCACGAATATCCGAACTGTGGTGCCCAGGGCTGTGGCTGGATAACCTGTCCGGTCCGGCCCCTTCCCGGGCTTGCGTACCCGTACCGCAGGCTGATCAATATATTGAACTCAACTTCTTGAAACTTTATAAATGAAAGAGACGATACGTATGCCCTATCCCCTGATGCCCCTCCGGGACATTGTTATTTTTCCCGGCATGGTGGCTCCTCTTGTGGTTGGACGTAAAAAGTCCATCCAGGCTTTGGAAGATGCCATGGAGAACCGGACCCCGGTTTTCCTGGTGACCCAGAAGGATAGTGCTGTCGACGATCCCCGGGAGGAACATCTGTACACTGTCGGTACCCTGGCCTCGGTCATGCAGCTGTTGCGCCTGCCCGACGGCACTATCAAGGCGCTGGTGGAAGGCAAAAAAAGGGCTCGGATCGTTGATTTTGATGAGACCGGTGAGTTCTATTCGGTCCAGGTGGAAGAAGTTCCGGATAAGGACGGAGAAAGTTCTGAGGTTATTGCCTATGCTCGTGAACTGCGGCGTTCTTTTGAGCAGTATACCCAGGTGAACCGCAAAATCCCCAAGGAAGTCCTCAGCGCGGTCAACAAAATTGAGGATCCTGCCCGGCTGGTGGATACCATTGCCACACATCTTCCGCTGAAAACAGAAGAAAAACAGACCTTTCTGGAGACTGTCTCTCTGCCCGAGCGTATCAGCCTGGTTCTTGAGACCATCTACCGTGAGATGGAACTGGCCGAGCTGGAGAAGACAATTCACGCCAAGGTCAAGAAGCGGATGGGCACAACCCAGCGCAACTACTATCTGAGCGAGAAGATCCGCGCTATCCAGGAAGAGATGGGCCAGGGGGATGTGGCCGATGACCTGGCCGAGCTGGAGCAGGCCATAACCGAGAAGGATTTGCCTGAGGCTGTACGCGAGAAGGCGATCAAGGAGATCAAAAAGCTCAAGCAGATGCCGCCCATGTCTGCTGAAACTACGGTGGTGCGCAATTATATCGATACTATCCTCAGCTTGCCCTGGTCCGAGAAGAGCGAGTCCGAGATCGATATTGTTGAGGCTGAAAAGATTCTTGATGAGGATCATTATGGGCTCAGTAAGCCCAAGGAGCGGATCCTTGAGTATCTGGCGGTACAGGCCCAGGTCAAGAAGATAAAGGGTCCGGTTCTCTGCCTGGTGGGGCCGCCGGGTGTGGGGAAGACATCGGTCTGTAAATCCATCGCCCGGGCCATGAACCGGAAGTTCATTCGTCTGTCTCTGGGAGGGGTCCGCGACGAGGCCGAGATCCGCGGCCATCGCCGTACCTATATAGGCGCTATGCCCGGAAAGATCATCCACTCCATGCAGAAGGCCGGGGTGATCAATCCCGTCTTCTGTCTGGACGAGGTGGACAAGATGAGCGTTGATTTCAGGGGCGATCCATCGGCGGCACTCCTGGAAGTTCTTGATCCGGAACAGAATTTTGCCTTCAATGATCACTATCTGGACCTGGATTATGACCTGTCTGAGGTTTTTTTCATCACCACGGCCAACAATCTCCACGGAATTCCCCTGCCATTGCAGGACCGGATGGAGATCATCAGGCTTTCCGGCTATACAGAGGAGGAAAAACGCAATATTGCACTGGGGTATCTGATTCCCAAACAGCTGGTGGCCAATGGCTTCAAACCGGGTGATATCCAGTTCAGCGATAATGCGATTCTCGAGATCATCCGTCGCTACACAAAAGAGGCCGGGGTGCGGAATCTGGAGCGGACCATTGCCGCCATTTGCCGTAAGGTGGCGCGAGACCGGCTCAAGAAAAAGACCCTGGACAAAACGTACCGTATCTCCAGGCAGTCGGTAACCCGCTATCTTGGAGTGCCCAGGTATCGCTACGGTCTTGCCGAAGAGCACCATGAAATCGGTCTGGCCACCGGCATGGCTTGGACCGAGGTCGGGGGCGAGCTGCTGCAGATTGAGGCCACCCTGATGCCTGGTTCCGGGAAGCTTACCGTCACCGGTAAGCTTGGTGATGTAATGCAGGAGTCAGCGCAGGCAGCTATGTCTTATGTCCGATCCCGGGCCATACGCCTCGGCCTGGAACCTGATTTTTACCAGAAGATAGATATTCATGTCCATGTGCCCGAGGGTGCCATTCCCAAGGACGGACCCTCTGCCGGTATCACTATCGCCACCTCCATTGTCTCGGCTCTGCTGAAGATTCCGGTGAACCGGCAACTGGCAATGACCGGGGAGATCACTCTCCGGGGCAGGGTTCTGCCCATCGGCGGTCTGACAGAGAAGCTGCTGGCTGCTCGTCGGGGTAATATCACCCAGGTGCTGATTCCAGCTGAAAACGAAAGGGACCTCAAAGAGGTGCCTCAGAAGATCCGCAACAGCCTGAATATCGAATTGGTATCACACGTCGACGAGGTGCTCCAGAAAGCCCTTCTTCTCAAGGAAGGAGAGGAGCTGTTTCAGGATGTATCTCTGGAGTCTATTTATAATGACTTCACGGTCTCAGCCCATAACACTCCTGCCCAGTGAGGTGGAAGAAATAATTGGCAAGAGTTGTCCTTGGCGACCTTTTTTCCTTGACGGACAGACTCTATCCTGATAAATACACCACATCATTTGGGGCGGATAGCTCAGTTGGGAGAGCACCGGCCTTACAAGCCGGGGGTCACAGGTTCGAGCCCTGTTCCGCCCACCAAATATACTGGGGTCGTAGTTCAGTTGGTTAGAATGCCGGCCTGTCACGCCGGAGGTCGCGAGTTCGAGTCTCGTCGGCCCCGCCAGTATAATCAGGGACTTAGCTAAAGCTGCTAAGTCCCTTTTCTTTTTCAGGAGGGCCTTCAGGTGGGCCTTTTTCAGGAAACCAAAGTTAACATGGGTTGCCTGACATGCTCCACCCGAATCGAGCCAGTATCCCAATAACGCTGATACCTGTCCGGGTCAACAGTACGATCACGCCAAGCCTTAACAGCAGAACGGCGAGATCGGAATACATGCGCCTGAGCCCTATCTTCAGAACAACCCCAACCATTACCAGTGAAACAAAAATAGAGTGTCCTGGGCGGTTCATGTCCACTGGACCAGCACAGCAAATATCCATTCTTCATAAATAGACCTCATTCTAAAACTTCCAGGGCTGACCGGACACTGGCCAGCCGGTGAATGTAACGTTCCGTGGTGGTCAATTTCTTGTGTCGCAGGATGGTTTGAATATCGATCAAAGAGACATCATTCTTGACCAGGATAGACGCAGTCAGGTGACGAATCGCATGGAGGCCGAACGGCTTGACATTGGCCAGCCGGCAGAGACGAGGCATCCATTTCTGACGGGCAATATATGGAATCCCTGTATCCGGATTGGGAAAAACCCATTCGGAAGATCCGGAACTGGATAAATGGTTATCCAGCTCAAAAGACAGACGCTTAGTCATGGGGAGCCAGTCATATTCCAAAGATCCATCCCGGCGCTTGCGGGTGTACAATCTGATCTGATGCTGCTTGAAATCCACATCTTCCCTGCGGAGGTAGAATATTTCATTTCGCCTGGCGGCAAGGTGGAGAAAGCAAAGAAGCATGAGGCGATCCTGTTCAGACTCCGCAACATCATATACTTTCCAGAAATCAGACTCAGGAGGAACATACCTGGGTGACCTGGTCTCGGGGAAGCGATCAACCAGGAAAGGATTGGACCCTGGAAAATCCGGAATGTATTTCTGTGCCCAGTTCCAGGCGGCGATCAAATTTTTGCGATCTTTGTTCGCCGCATTGCCAGAACGTTCCTGAGCCTGCTGTTGCAGATGAAAAAGTACCGCCCCCTGGTGCAACTCCCCAACTGGTAACCGGGGATCCACCGAGGAAAAAAGGAGACGAAACGCCAATTTTTTCTCATGGTACGTTTTTGAAGCATGTTTTGACTTGGAGTAATCAAGGTACCGGGTAGCAAACTCAAGCAACGAGACCGTGGGGATCCTCGAGGTGGTTTCGATTAACTGAAGATCTTCGCGCTTTCTGACTTCCCATTTCTTCGCTTCTGTCTTGCTTTGGTGGAAAGATCGGTATTTTCGTTTCTTGTACTTTATCTGAGCGACCCAGACCTTTTTCTGTTTGTCGAAGTACGGCATCAATCAATCTGTTCTCAAAAAACCTGTACGCCCGGCCGATTCGAATACCGCCAAGCAATTTATAATTACGGTACACTGTCGAAATATCGCATCGCAAAAATTCAGCAACTTCGGCAGCTGACAGAGGACGACCCAGGTGTTTTTCTAATAAAGTCATGACTGGCCACTCATGAGATAAGAAGAAGGATACCCATGAACCTCGCAAAAGCCATGAGGCCAGCATTCAAGCACTTTCTGATTATATTTAGCAATCAGAACAGATTGTCCCCGTTTATCTATCTCATGAGATTTAATGCGGCACCAGGTATCGATGATAGCTTGCAGATGGGTGGTAATATGGTCGATGGTGGGCTTACATCGATCGATAGCAGCGATATTGAGAGCACAACCGACCATCATATCAATGAGCTGATGCTGATCCTTTTGGGGAAGAGGTTGCTTACGGACAACAGGTTGATAAGATAACCAGTCCACGCACTGGACGAGTGACCACCAAGGGTGAATGACAGCGCGATCCTGATGACGGTTTTTTCTGTCAATAACCACCATGGAAAATCGAGCCCAACGGTCAGAACAATATTCCCAGATACCACCGATCTTTTCATGAAGATTGAAAAGATCATGCACACCGAGCTGACGCAAAACCGGACGACGTAGCTGGAACTCGACCCTGGTAACCGGAACATCATCATATTCGTCCTTTCCCCAAACTGATGCGAATACACTCTGTTTAGCACCATGAGACCGAAGCTCATGGGTCTTGTCGTAGATCCGCAAGGCTATATCACCTTCACCGACAGAAAGACCGGTTTCCGAGGCATAGCCGACCTGGTCATAGGGGGAATCACTGATACCGAGGCGACCTTCAGATTGATCCAGACCAATACCGGTAAACTTGACGCGATCAGCAAACGAACGGAACTTATTGGCGCGAGTGATCCAACGGGAATAGTCATGAATACCAAGTTCCTCGATCTCCAGGCCAATACAGTCGACGCAGAGATGAACTTCGGACAAGCCAACCTTGCGGATTTTCCCACCGAAGAGAAACACCAGGTCATTGACGTGTTCAATGACAGCCTGGTATCCGGGGGACCAGCAGGACATGGAGCCTATATCGACCCAGACGTTAGGAGTGGACATATAATCTTCACGGACAGAAACAAAGATATGGACATCGGCACGGGACAGATGGAAGGCGAAGCCGCCACGGCGACCGGTGGAGTGAATGATATACTCATGATCCTGGCGTCCCTCAAAGGTGATCGGGACAGGTGAATGGACCTGTTGCGCTTTATTTTTTCCAGCGCCCAGGACATCAAAAAAAGTTTCATCGGACCACTCAACGTGCAATCCGTACTTGAGCCTGTCAAGACCCCTGGCGAGTTGACCCCCCCATGTTATTCCAGCTTGGGACAACGCATCTAATTTCCCTTTGACATCTCCAGTGAATGTACCTAAATTGCCCATCGTATCACCTCATGTGGTACGTGCCCTGGTCATGCTGGTCCGCCAAGAACAACGATGACCAGGGCTTTTTCAATGTTGAATTCACCAAAAACTGTCTGAAGCCGATCACTCCCGGAATGACCCGATGACTTTCAGAACAATCACAAGCGCCGGTCGTGTGCCGAGCACGAACGGTAATTCACAACCAAAAAACCTGCACAAAGAGCGCAAGAACCGAATTCCAAAATAGGTACGGAGGGAATGCAAGGAATTACCGTCCGTGCTCCGGCCTTGATTAGTCAAGCCATTCTCCACATGATTTTTTTTTAAATTGTTTTGCCAACAACATTGACACGCAGGGAAACAACCAGGTGACGGGTCTCGACCTGGTCAACGTCATAACTGAAGAGGCGACCGATAAGAGGCAGTTCCCCCAGGAAAGGGATGTAATCGGTCGCATGTCCCTGCTCTTCGGTCCTCAGGCCACCAAGAAAAATGGTATCGCCGTTACCGACGAGAACCGTGGAGGAAATCTCTTTCTTGTCAAACACGATATCGACGGCATCCTGACTGAGTTCTGAATCATCGGTGACGTGAGATAGCTCCTGATAGACTTGAAGATGGATGAAATCACCGCCAGGCTCAATTGAAGGAGTGATACGAAATGAAAGGCCAATATCCTGTCTCTTGATAGATGTGCCGGTTTCGGTGCCATCGTTTTTATCGAAATTCGCCCGTTCGAGAAACGGAACATTCTGGCCGACATGGATGGAGGCCGTTTGACCGTTAAGCACAGTGAGGACAGGAGACGAAAGAATCTCGCCGTGGGCCTGGCCTTCTTTGGCTGCAACATCAAGACCGAGGGTCTGGTTGAAGTAATCAAGCAGCAGGCCGGTGTTACGGGTAATAAGGGATTGAGCGATGTTATCGTTGACAACAGCACGCATACTTGAAGAGTCGTAAGCCAGGCGCAGACCCAGTTCCCTGAACTCCCGGTCAGTGAGATAAGCAATAACGGCCTCAACCTTGACCTGGAGGCCGGTACCATCTATATGTGACAAGGTGACAGAAGCCTTGTCAACATGACCTGGAGCACCGGATAAAAGAAGACGGTCAGCGGCAACCTTACGGATCTCCAGATCAGGGTACAGTCCAGACAGAACATTGACCGCCTGATCGACATTCATGGAGTGGATCCAGGCCACCTGGTCAACCCAATCCTCCTGAGGTTTATCCATGGCTGCAAGAACAGCACGAGCGAGAAACTGTTGGTGATCATTGCCATGGACCAGTATGGATCTGTTCCAGTAATCGGGAAACACGGATTTGTCTGCGAAAATGGCAAGGTCGGTCAAAGCCTTGAGAGCAGATCGGACAGAGATATGCTGAAGGCGGATGGATAAAATATTATCCGTCGGGGGCTGATCGATCCGGGGAAGCAGGGAAAGAAATTCTTTCACCACCTCCGGGCCACCGGAGAATGCCACGCAATTGTTGTTCTCGAAAAAGGTAAGGGTGAGACGGGTACCAAAAAGGGAATCAACAGAATCCTTAACAGACTCGGCAGTAGCATAACGGAGCTGATAAACGGCTGACACTCCATACGACCCGGAAGACAGGGAGGATTCCGGTTTTACGCTAAAAAGGCGCAATTTTTTATCCAGGGGCTGGACGGTAAAACCATAGACCGACACAGCACGAATAAAGGCTGACAGCAGATCATCCTTGTAAATACGCTGTTGAGACCAGGTGATAAGAGTATTATCGGGATCAGTATAGACAAAGCCCAAGCCTGTAGTCCGGGCGACGAGAAAAACCAACTCTGACAACGCCACATTTTCAAAATCAACATCAATGTAATTGTCTGGCACAATTCGACCAGAAGGATTGGCAGAAACTGCCAGATTAGGACTGAGGACTAAAAGACTTATAGCTAAAAAGAGTATTCTACTGAACATTTTGCCTGTTTTGCAGAGATAAACGATTTGTAAAAAGGATGCGACCGGCTGAGGTAGTCTGTCGCAAAATACTGGGACTATGCTCGGCAACGGCCTGATCTGCACCAGGAGACATGTCGAACAACTTCTGACCAACAACCTGCTTTTTTGCCTTGTCCAGGTTGGACAGAGCTTTTCCGGAACCGAAGAGGTCACCGGTGCCCAGGGAAGACTTGAAAAAGACCATATAGATAGTGAAAGCAAGGACAAGTGGAATAGCGAAGAAAACTGGATGTTTGAGCACGTTAACGTGCTTCATGATACCGAGTTCTTTTACGTCCTTGCCTGTATAGGATTTGTAGCAAAGGAAAACGACCTGGTTATAGGTGCGCACATTCTTGGATAGAGGAGCTGTGCGGGTCTCATCACCGGCGTAGCTATAACAGATGTATTTTTTCTGGACAGCGCCGCCGAAAAAATTGACCTTGCGGAAGACATAGGTCCATTCAACCAGGGCCCGAACCGCCGAATCAATACGCTCGATATGCTGAGTGATCAGGACAACATCAAAGCCATGGTGACGGTGGGTAGATGCCCAGGAGCCGAACAGCTTGTTTTTTTCGGTCTGCCATTCCCGAGAGGAAAAGACTTTCTGAATTTCATCGAGGACCACCAGGCAACCAGGCTCAATATGATTCCAGAAATCTTCCAGTTGGTCGTGCTCGAGAAATTTAAGGTGCCGGGAAAGACCAAAATCTGAAAGGCCACAGACACATTTGATCATCTCCTGACATTGGGGATCATCCATGCCATCGATGTTGGTGTACACAACACGGCCCATACAAAGATTATCGAGAATCTTTTTGACAGCCTCGTATGTTTTCCCGGATCCGGGAGTGCCAGCAAAGCAGATGATCATATTATTAGACTCGGGTCAGGGCAGCGGGTATAAGATTTATCAGGACTCTGAGCATGATAGCGCCGCTAACGATGGTCAGGCACTGTGGCAATGCCAGCTGATTGATCAGCCAGATTAGTTGAGTAGGCAAACTGGACCATTCAGCGGCATGAGTGAAAGCCACTGAGGAAAAATCGAGAGCAGCAAAGAAAGCATGGACAACCATCAAAAATCCATCGTAGATGGTGTACGCCACAAAACTGATAACGAGCAGAACAGCATCGAGGAGCCAGGAAAGAATAGAGACGAGAAGATCCCAGAATGAATTGATAAAGTCTATGAGCCAATCAAGCATGAAGAAAACCTAACGCTTGAGGGTAACAATGCGGATTCCGATCCAGGAAAACACTATAAGACAGACGGAACGAAGCACGGCAAGAGAATTCCCCCAATCAGCGAAATCAAAATTATGGGTACCGTATTGACCTGCTTCGATGGTCATTGCAGAATCGCCACCTGTAGGAATGTCCTGGGCAATTTGACCGGGCAGAGAGAAAAAACCAGTGGACTTCATCTGATCAATGAAGGCATTGGTGCGTGCAACAAAATCAAAATCTTCGCCAACATCATAAGGCTGAAGGTCTGATGGTGGGGTGAACTGACCATCAAGAGCATTCTGAATAGTATCGTTCAAGGCATCCACGCTGGTCCCGACACCATCTATGTTAGTAGCCAGGTCACCAATAGAAGAAGAGACGCCTGAAAGGCCATCGGTAAGACCAGAGTTGAGGCTGTCTGATATCTGAGAGCCGAAGGCACCGACGCCAGCAGCAATATCATTCAGGGCCTGAATCTGACTGTTGCCGATAGTGGACAAGTCAGCCAATTGATTACTGATAGTGGTATTCTGATCCACCAGTTCACGAAGATTATCACTGTCAGCAGCGGGATCGCCGCCGGCATTACCAATACTGTCAGAGGGTGAAGTCAGGCCTGGAACGGTAGGAGCGGAAGGAGAATCGACACAGATACATTTGCCATCAGTGGAGGAATACATGTAATCCCTGGGCAAGCAGGAGGCCGCGCAGTTAGCGGCAGGCTCCGGAGCATCAGGATCTACCGGTTGATCCGAAGGACCAGAAGCACCTGGGGGAAGAGGTGCAAGATTGCCAGGTGATGCAAGCACTTCAGGAGCAAATCCATCCGAATCACCAGGGCAGAAACACCGAGGCTCAGCAATAAGATTGATAGTAAGACCAGAGGAAAAGGATAGATCCTGATCAGGATCACGATTCCAGACAAAGGACCCACCGTCAGCGCAGGTGTCAACACCCTTGAATGGATCAAAATATACGACGGCCAAACCAAAAGAATCGGAGACAGAACCACACTCGCAAACCTTTTGAGAGTCATCGCACGGGTCAATATTGGGAACTCCGGAGCAGTCCGGAGGAAGTGAACTTACAATATTAGGTACATTATAAGTTACATTGTACATTTTATAAAATACTTGATTGTATTTCAAATGCCAGGAACCTGATTCGTAATAATAACTATAAGCATAAAGGGTAAATGCAGAAGAAGGAGTTGAAGTAGAATCTACAATTGTCATCGTAAATTCGCCAGTTGCAGTATCTATCGTCAGAATTCCATCTCGATACGTGTTGTTAGCTAAAATACCAGTAGCGGCCTCATTAACAACTGCAACGGTACATTCTCCAGGCCAAGCAGCAAAAACAGAATGTAGAAATCCAAGAAAGAAAAAAACAAGGCAGAAACACAATACAATGACAACAAGACGAATCTTGAAGAAAGATGGTATTGGAGCGGCCATGATGATCAAACCCGACGCAGGATATTGTTGATCAGGAAACCACAGGCTACGAGAAAAGACAGGCTGACAAAAGGAGCGGCAAGGGCAAAAAAATCATTGACGAGCATGGCAACATCAAAATCAGCAGGTAACGTGATCATCAGAACCACCTCATATGAGTTGCAATAACAAAGGCAATGGCACAGAGAGCGCCCAGGCCAAAGGACATAATGTCTGCAAGGCGGAGTGAGAAAACTTGTAACAAGAAAGACAGTTCATCAGCAGTCATGAAAGCCTACCAATACCGCGAATGATGGAAAAAACGTAGCTGACCACCAAACCGCAGACCCAGCCTACCATGACAAGACCGAGGCCATATCCAAATGCTTCAAGGTTCAATTCCATCAATTACCACCTGTCATTTGTGCGATCACCAATAGAGGCAGCTTTAGCAATAGCATTACGATACCGAGCATGGGCATAATCACGGTAAAGACCACTGGAGGTTTTACGGCGTTCATGCCAATATTCAGCCTCTTCAAAAAAACGACCTATAAAATAGTTATTAAGCTTGGACTCAAGAATACTCTTCAATAAATCGAGACCCATCAAGATAAACGCAATGACAAGAATACCTGCCAGGGCAGTTTTCATATCAGTGATAAGGCCGCCGGTAAGATCTGATGCTAAGTCAAAAAGAAAAGTATCCATGAGGTAATAAGGGGGAAGTCGCCTTCCCCCTGGAGCCGGGATTAACCGAAACGCAGAATGCGCTTGATATACCGAAAGCCAACAAACAGCAGGGCCACGCCGATGAAAGAAATCATCAGTGCGGAAGTGTTGGTGGACAGACTCGAGATATCAACGGCGGTAAACAGAGCATCCATAAGATTCACCTCCCTATGGAAAGATTAATAAAAAACTGATCAGTGCAGAAATGCCTTGATCAGCACGCCAAGACCGACAACGATAAGAACAAGAGAGAGGATGCCACCGACGGCTACAAGCAGATCCGCACGGATGCCATCAAACATGGTTGCTTCAATAAGTGGTGTCCAGGTCATGTCAATACCTCGTGGTTATGAGTGACGAAAAACCGCACAGACTGAGGTGCCGGGCCTCGGCAGGAGCCGAATGCCCGGAACCTCAGTCTGTGGGAGTCTGCGGCAACCCCCAATGTTCTATTTAAGGTTGAGCTTCCCAGAGCTGGACGTTGTAATACATCTGACCATCCTTACGGCGGTTGGATGCACGGACATCGCAGAGGACTTCAACAAGGGAACCATCAGCGCCCAAGGGGGAACGAGCGTTTACAGCAAACCGTTGAGGAAAAGAAAACTCATCAGGAGCAGGTACAATGATGTGATTCGCGAAAAAAGTACCGCGATCTGAATGAATCTGATGATGGCTTTCAAGCTTGCCTTTGATGATCACCTGGAGAGCGTTTCGTTTCTTTTCTGTCATTTTCATTACCTCGATAGTTTAGTTTGTCGTTTTGTTCAATTGGACGTTCTTGTCATGCTGGTCCGCCAAGATCAGCTAAAAATCATAGTAATCGTAAAAATATTCGGTCTCATCGGGTGATGAATATCGGGTAAATCCAGGCATAGATGTAAAATCCCTGCCCTCAACTGGACGAATGAAATCAGGATCAGCAAAGGGACTATCTTCGGGGATTGACCAATCAAGTACTTCTGGCTCGTAATAAGAAGGCATATAGTCACCTCAAGGAATGGATAGGGACAAGAAAATGATGGCAGACAGGACAACGGAGGACGAAGATCTTACGAAGGGAAGCGGAACTCCGCAGCTTGAAGAGGCGAAGAGGTACATCGCAAAATGGACAAATAGGGCCTGGTTTACGAGTGGTTGTTTTGACGTTAGCTATCGGTTTCACAGTATCAAAAAGGTGTAGTGTAAAACGGAATAATCTCGCCGGAACCATGACAGTGAGGACATTCCAATTTATCACCAGCATCGAAGACAAATCCTCTGCCACTACAAGTATGGCAAGGAGTGGGTTCGCGCGGGTCATAATCGTCAGCGTCAACCCAGAGAGAACCGTCTGTATCGTATGGCCCAGGTTCGTCGAACATTTGATTTCTAAATACCGTTTGTGATACGCTGTAAAGTTGTAAAGAAGAAAGCAATAAAACATAAAGATTATGTATTATTGACTTAATAGCACATAAAAATTATGTGTGTCAAGAAAAATACACAACTTTTAGACGTGAAAGAAAAATTTATCGATATCTGGGAACGAATAAAAAAAGAAACAGAACTGAAAACATTAACGCAGCTAGGAAAAGTAGTTGAAAGCACACAACAATATGTATCAAGAAAGAAAAAAGCCAACGACTTCCCCATAAAATGGGCCTACCTGGTAGCCAAGAAATATGGTTTATCCACAGAATGGATCATGACAGGGAAAGGTCCCAAGAGGCTGGACCAACAGCCGACCAGGGCAAACTATGAAAATAACTTCCTGGAACTGGTGGATGAATGGTTGACCGAACTGATCAGGAAGCAGCCAAGAAGAGCTGAGTGGTTCCGATACCAGTTCGAGGATTCTTTTCCAGGATTCAAGGAATGGCTGAAGCAACGTGAAGCCAAGGGGCAGGGGGAAGGTAATACCAATATGGACAGCAAGGTGGCGTAGAAAATAAATGGACGGAAAAGAAAAAGTAACGAAACTGACAAAAGTTATCTTGAACGATATGAAAGGAAAAAGGGAAATATATCAGGATGAAAAGGGGAAAATAAAAAAAAAATACAGCTATAGAATTAAAAGAGAAAATGAAACATGGAAGATAGCATGGAAAACATTACTGGTTATATTTATCATTGATTTTAGTATTTTCAGTTATTTCAAATTTTATAAACATGTAGGAGTGATTGAAGGGCTTGATGGATGGTCAAGAAGTGTAAGAAGTTTGATTAATAGAGGAGATCAACAAAAAACAACAAGACAAGAAAATTATTATGATATAAATAAATCAAAACCAAGTAAAAATGATAGAGTATATAAATGGACTGATAGCAACGGTAAAGTTTACTATTCAAATGTACCAATAGGAGCAGATAGGAAAAATGTGCAGATAGCTAACCTGCCAAATATACAAAAATTACAACAACAGAAAACAAAACAATACAAATTATTAAAATACATTGTTTACATAAAAAATGGTGGGCAAGTGGAATGCTCAAGTATAAGTAGAAATGAAAACATGATCGTTTTGATGACAAAAGACGGATTATTAATGAATATTGACGAAAACAAAATTGATAAGATTGAACAATACCAGTTTGTTAACAACAACATCAGAATGACAAAATGGAAGCCGTAACAAAAGGAATATAAAGGTGGGCCTCATGGTGGGCCTTTACTTTGCGAAACAGAACAAAATGAACGAGATAGGCAAATAAAAATTATTCAATATCAATATGTTATGGCTGATGAACCGGCCTGTCACGCCGGAGGTCGCGAGTTCGAGTCTCGTCGGCCCCGCCAGTATATCCAGGGACTTAGCCAGTTTGGTTAAGTCCCTTTTTTTATGACAGTGGGTCTTTATCCGAAAAACAAAGTCAACAAAGTATATTTTGTCCTTCAGGAAGGTTATCCGTAAATAACCAGGCCGGTACAGGGGAGCTGCTGTGGAGAAATGCACACAGATGGAGATCCGCGGAGCATATATTGAGCTTTACAAAGTCCTCAAGCTGCAAAACCTGGTGGCCAGCGGCGGAGAGGCGAAATATGTGATCGCAGAAGGCATGGTACAGGTGAACGGCAGCGTGGAAACCCGTAAACGGCGGAAGATTGTCCCCGGCGACCGGGT
This sequence comes from Desulfolithobacter sp., assembly GCF_054025815.1. Taxonomy (NCBI): domain Bacteria; kingdom Pseudomonadati; phylum Thermodesulfobacteriota; class Desulfobulbia; order Desulfobulbales; family Desulfobulbaceae; genus Desulfolithobacter; species Desulfolithobacter sp. Next base: position 122,019 of record NZ_JBPMMS010000013.1, read on the forward strand.
AGAGTTTGCCGGGCATCTCGTTATGGTTACTCCTGGTTTGTCTGCGACTTGATCCATCCCAAACGGATGTAGTACTGCTGGCCCGCGTCCTCCCAGTCATCACAGCTGGTTTGCGCTTCGACAGCAGGCCGCTCGGCCTCGCGGTTTCCTGTTTTTTTCACTGTTACCAGGCAAAAGCCACTGCTGGTATCCTTGACCTTATAGAATTTACAGCTCAGGCATGTGACGGCGACCATATCGTGCACCTCTGGTTGTTTGTGGCAGGTATTGTATTTTCCTCTCCGGGTCCGTAAACGGCAGAAAAATCACGGTAAACATACTGTAGCAAAGGTAAGAGCGCACTATTTTTTTCTGACCCCAAAAGGGTGTTTCCGCAGGAACTATTTGAAAATATGTGCTTTTGCTGTAATCAGGTAAAGCACAACCTGTTGGGCTTTTTATGGTTGCCTGCCCCTATATGTTGTGCTATAAGACCACGGTACCATGTTGGCCCGGCCGGCCGGTCGGCCGGGTCTGTTCAGAATCCACACCACAAAACCTGAGCAGGAAAAGTCATGCAAGGGAGGGACTCATGACACGTGATATTCCTAAAATGGAATTGACAAAAACCGCGGAAACTGTGCTCCGGCGCCGGTACTATCTCAAGGACCGCAATGGCAATCCCATCGAGAACTGGGAGTCGCTGTGTCACCGGGTGGCTGATGCTGTGGCGGTGGTCGACAGGGAATATCCTGAATATGAAGAACTGCGCAACAGTTTCTTCAACATGATCTACTATCTCGATTTTCTGCCTAATTCACCCTGCCTGATGAACGCGGGTACGGATCTGGGTCAGCTGTCTGCCTGTTTTGTCCTGCCGGTGGAAGACTCCATGGATGGAATTTTCACATCCATTCGCAATGGGGCCCTTGTCCACAAGACCGGTGGCGGCACCGGCTACTCTTTTTCCCGGCTGCGGCCCAGGAATTCCGCCGTCCGTTCTACCCAGGGGGTGGCCTCCGGGCCGCTGAGTTTTGCCGCCGTGTTTGACGCCGCCACCGAGACCATCAAGCAAGGTGGCAAGCGCCGTGGCGCCAATATGGGGGTGCTTCGGGTTGATCATCCCGATATCATGGATTTTATTCATGCCAAGCAGGATCAGAACCGTTTCACCAATTTCAATTTCAGCGTTGCCATTACCGACAAGTTCATGGAGGCAGCCAAGGCGGGTCAGGACTATGATCTCATTGATCCCTCCACCGGTGAAGTGGTGGACACTCTCAATGCGGCTGAAGTCTTTGATACCATTGTCGACCTGGCCTGGCACAACGGCGAGCCCGGGGTCCTGTTCATTGATGCGGCCAACCGGGCCAACACCACTCCTCAGCTCGGTGAGTTTGAGGCCACCAATCCCTGTGGTGAACAGTGGCTTCTGCCCTACGAGTCGTGCAATCTGGGATCCATTAACCTGGGGCGCTATGTGAAGGACGGGGTTGTTGACCGGGAACGGCTGGGCAGGACGGTTCGGCTTGCGGTGCGTTTTCTGGACAACGTTATCGACTGCAACCGATTTCCCATTCCCGAGATTGCCGAGATGACACAGAAAACCCGTAAGGTTGGGCTGGGCATCATGGGGATGCACGACATGCTCATCCAGATGCGCCTTCCCTATGCCAGTGAAGAGGGACGTGCAGCTTCTGCTGATGTGATGCGTTTCATCCGCGAGGAAGCTGAACAAGCCTCTGTCGAACTGGCTGAACTTAAAGGACCTTTTCCAGCCTACGATCGCCATGTTAACAAGTATCCGGCCCGTCGCAACGCCGCCCTGACATCCATACAGCCCACCGGCACGGTCTCAATGATCGCTGATTGTGCTTCGGGCTGCGAACCTTATTTTTCCATTGTCATGGTGAAGCATGTCATGGACGGAGATCGCCTGTTGATGGTCAATAAGCTGTTTGAGCAGGTGGCACGGGCCGAGGGCTTTTATTCCGAGGAGTTGATGAACAAGGTGGCGGAAAGCGGCACAGTGATAGGCCATGAGGAAATTCCCGAAGAGTGGCAGGAGATCTTCCGTACGGCCCAGGATATCCCGCCCGAGGATCATATCCGCATGCAGGGCGCCCTGCAGACAAACGGAGTGGACTCGTCCATCTCAAAAACCATCAACCTGCCTTCCTCTGCCACCACAGAGGATGTACGTCTTTCCTATCTGCTCGGCTACGAGCTCGGCTGCAAGGGGCTGACCGTCTACCGGGACGGTTCCCGGGATGCCCAGGTCTTGAACAGCGCGGTTAAAGAAAAGCAAGACCAGACAGCTACGGTCTCCACTCAGGGGTTGGTCCGCAAGAAGACCCTGCCCGATGTCCTGAGTGCCAAGCGGTATCGGCTCAAGGATGCCAACGAGAACACGATCTATATCATTGTTTGTTTTGACGACAATGAAAACCCGATGGAGGTCTTTGCAAAATTTCCATTTGACAATCGGGTCGACCTGAAGGATAAGTCCACTATGTGGACCACCACCTGTCGACTGGTCTCCCTGGCCCTGCGCTACCAGATTCCCATGGATGAGATTATCAAGCAGCTGGATCGCTCCAGCGGGCACATGCTTGACCTGCCGGCCCAGCTTGGCAAGCTTCTCAAGTCGTTCATGGCCGGCACCCACCACGGATTTGCCTCTATCTGCCCGGAATGTTCTGGAAAACTGGTCTTTGAGGAAGGGTGCGAAACCTGTCACGACTGCGGTTATTCCAAGTGTTCCTGAGCCCGTCAGGTTTCATGGCCTTATGACGATAACTGGACAAGGAAAAACAAGATATGGCAAAGATTGGACGAAATGATCCCTGCCCCTGTGGCAGCGGCAGTAAGTACAAGAAATGTTGTCTGCCCAGGGCACAGGCTGGTCAGCCGGTCACTCCCATGGAACAGGCCCGGGTTTCTTTGATGGGACAGATCGAAAAGATCCAGCGGGCCGCGGGCGCTGGAAAAGAGAAGGTCTTTGAGGTGGGTGTGTTTGTTTTCTTCAGTAAGCGTGACGGCGATGCCTGGCTCCTGGAGATAACCGATTCAGATGCGGTTCAGGTGGCCAGGGCAGGTAAACCGCTTGACACTCCCATCGATGAAAATCCGGAGACCATCGAGATCAACTGGAGTCATACCTTTGCCATCCGGGACAAAAAATTCTACCTGACCTCCTACGAGGACAAAAGCGAGGCCCTGCTCCCCGGGGTACCCACCCAGCAGGTTCGGGCCGCCATCCGCAGGATAAGGAAACGGTATCCCGAGGATCTGCTCAACCAGGTCCACGTCCCTCAGGAGAACACCGAGGCGACAGACCCCTGATCACGACCATGAACCGCTGGTATCGATATATTCCGCTGGTCCTGGTGATGGGAATAATTTTTTATCTCTCCCATCAGCCTGGTGATACCCTGGAGCTGCCCGACCTGCCGGATATAGATAAACTCTGTCATGCCCTTGCTTACGGCGCTTTGGCCGGCAGCGCGATTTTTGCTGTCAGGATGGAACATTGGCGATGCCGGCCGCTGTATATGGCTCTGCTGGTGCTGGGCTTTTGCCTGGGCTACGGAATCAGCGACGAGTTTCACCAGTCCTTTATTGCCGGCCGGGACACCAGTGGCTGGGATGTGGCTGCCGATATGACCGGAGCCATGCTGACCCAGGGGGGCTGGCTCTGGTATTTGCGGCAGAGGTTTGGCGTTCGCCTGACGGCCATGCCGGCAAACAGATAGTTTTTTGTTCTGTTCCAGGTGACAAGAAAAAAGCCCGATCGATTGCCGATCGGGCTTTTTTTTCTTTTTTCTTTTTTCTTCTTTTTTCCGTTCTCAACCGCCCTGGAGAAGCCTGGCCATGTCCTTGGCAAAATAGGTGATGATTATATCAGCTCCGGCCCTCCGGATGGAGAGCAGAGTCTCGGCCATGACCCGGTCGCCATCGATCCAGCCCTGTTCAGCCGCTGCTTTGATCATGGCGTACTCGCCGCTTACATGATAGGCTGCCACCGGCAGATCGAATTCGTCGCGCAGCTGGCGAATGATATCCAGGTAAGCCACGGCCGGCTTGACCATGAGGATGTCTGCCCCTTCGTCCACATCCAGGGTGGCCTCCCGCAGGGCCTCGCGGGAATTGGCCGGATCCATCTGGTAACTGCGGCGGTCTCCGAACTGGGGTGCGCAGTCTGCCGCGTCCCGGAAGGGGCCGTAAAAGGCCGAGGCGTATTTCACCGCATAGGACATGATCGGAACCATATGGAAGTTGTTTTCGTCCAGAGCAGAGCGGATCTCGGAAACCCGGCCGTCCATCATGTCCGAGGGCGCCACCATGTCCGCCCCGGCCTTGGCGTGCGACAGGGCCGTACGGGCCAGCAGTTCGAGGGTGGTGTCGTTGTCCACCTTGCCTTCCACCAGGCAGCCGCAGTGACCGTGGTCGGTGTACTCGCAGAGGCAGACGTCGGTGATCACGGTCAGCTCAGGTACTTTGTTCTTCAGTTCGCGGATCGCACGCTGGACAATGCCGTCATTGGCATGGGCGCCGGAGCCCATGGGATCTTTTTTCTCGGGCAGGCCAAAAAGAATGACCGAGCGAACGCCGAGTTCCAGGCACTGCTTTCCTTCCCTGGCCAGCTGATCCACACTGAGACGGAAAACTCCGGGCATGGAGGGCACGGGTTCGCGTCGGTTTTTGCCCGGCATGACAAACAGAGGATAGATCATCTGTTCCGGCATCAGGGTGGTTTCCCTGATCATTGCCCGGAAATTTTCATTTTGCCGGAGTCGACGGGGACGATATTCTGGAAAAACCATACTTGTACTCCTTGGCCGGCATTCGCCGGAGTGTGTTAATGGGGAATCCGGATCGGTGACGGAAAAGTTCTTGTTTCTTGTGGTTGTCCTGTCAGTCGGCTGTGTCCTGAGAGGGATAACCTGACTTCATATCTGTTTATCGTTTTTTATGCCCAGGGCCTTGACCTTTTTGTGCAGATGGCTGCGTTCCAGGCCGATTTTTTCAGCGGTCTGCGAGATGTTGCCGTTGTTTTCCGCCAGCCTGGCCTGTAAATAATCGCGTTCAAACTGCTTTCTCGCTGCCCTGAAGCCGAGATGACGGTAGGGCACGCTGACGGTCGGGGCAGGGGAGGATGCCTGGCTGCCACTGCCCAGGAACAGGGCCACGTTACTGGCGTGAATGATCGGTTCCGGAGACATGATAACCAATCGTTCCACCAGGTTACGCAGCTCCCGGACATTTCCGGGCCAGGAGTGATGCATCAGTTCGGCCAGGGCATCGTCTGAAAACTGTTTGCGTCCCAGCCCCTTTTTTGAGAACTGAATCAGGAAATCCTCCACCAGCAGGGGAATATCCTCCAGTCGCTCCCTGAGGTCCGGCACCCGTATTGGTACCACATTGAGGCGATAAAAGAGGTCGGCCCGAAAGGTGCCGGCTTCGATTTCCTTCTCCAGGTCCTTGTTGGTGGCGGCCAGCACTCGAACATCCACCTGGATGGTTCGTGTACCGCCGACCCTTTCGAATTTCTGCTCCTGGAGGATCCGCAGGACCTTGGCTTGACTCTTGAGGCTCATGTCCCCTATTTCATCAAGAAACAACGTGGAGCCGTCTGCCTGATCGAATTTGCCCCTGCGGCTGGTGGTGGCGCCGGTGAAGGCGCCTCTTTCGTGTCCGAACAGTTCGGATTCGATAAGGTCCTCCGGGATGGCGGCGCAGTTAACCTCGATCATGGGCTTGCTGCTGCGCCGGGATTTGCGATGGATAGTTTGAGCCACCAGTTCTTTGCCGGTACCGTGTCCGCCGCGTATAAGGACCCAGGCGTCGGTCGGGGCAACCCGGTCGATCTGCTCGCGAACCTGGCATATGGCTGGAGAATTTCCGGTCAGGTCCGGCTTGACAGGCGAGCTTTCCCGCAGGAGCTGGTTTTCCCGCTCGAGCCTTGCTACGTGCAATCCTTTCTTGATGGCCAGGACTATTTTGTCGTAGGAGAGCGGTTTTTCTATGAAGTCAAAGGCGCCGATGCGGGTGGCCTGCACTGCGGTTTCAATGGTACCGTGACCAGATATCATGATGACCGGCAGGTCAAAACGCTCTTTTATCTCCTTGAGCGCCTCCAGCCCGTCCATGCCGGGCATCCATATATCAAGGAGTACCAGGTCGATCTTTTCCTGCTCCAGGAGAGCCAACCCCTCCTCGGCTGAAGGCGCGGTCAGCGGCTGGAATCCCTCGTCGGCGAGGATTCCGGACAGCGATTCGCGGATCGAGTCTTCATCATCGATAATCAGGATGGTGGATGCCATGGGGTATCGGGTTCTGGTGTAAGGCTTGTGTAGTGTGCTTTGGATGATACGATCGACCTGACGATTCAGACTATCAGGAATCCAGTGGAAGCTCAACGATAAACACTGCCCCGCCAGGCCGGTTGTCAGCCACCCTGATCATCCCGTTATGCTCGGAGACAATGGTGTGGGCGATGGCCAGGCCCAGGCCGGTGCCGGATTTGCGGGTGGAGAAGTAGGGTTCGAAAAGCCGGAGTCGTGCCTTTTCGCTGATACCCGGGCCCGAGTCAGCCACCTCCATGCATACTTTTTTGCCGTTATCGGTCAGGGAGAAACGCAGGTGGATCGATCCGCCCTCGTGGAGCACGGTGACCGCGTTGTCAAGCAGATTGATCAGGACCCTTTTCATCTGTACCGGATCAAAGTGAAACAATGGGATATCGCCCGGTTCCTCAAGGATGAATTCGATATGCTTGTGAGCTTCGCGGTACAGAACAAGGACGTCGTCGGCCATGGCGACCAGATCACCCTGCTCCTTCTTCAGTCTCGGCATGCGGGCAAAGTCGGAGAATTCACTGACCAACCGCTTGATCTCGTCAACCTGGTTGACAATGGTCCGGGTGCACTGGTCAAAAATCTCGACATCCCCTTCGATCCTGTCCAGATAACGTTTTCTGAGTCGCTGGGCCGAGAGCTGGATCGGGGTAAGCGGGTTTTTGATCTCGTGGGCGATCCGCCGTGCCACCTCCTGCCAGGCGGCCAGGCGCTGGGCCTTTTCGAGGTTGGTCAGATTGTCAAAGACGATGACATAACCGATGGCACGTTGGTTTTCATCCATAAGGCGGGTGATGTTGACCAGCAGGGACAGGGTTTCTCCTCGACGCACGGTGATCCGCAGGTGGCGCTCAACCGAGTGTTTTCCGGATTCCAGGAGCTCCCGGAAAAAATTCTCAACGATCATTACGTGAGGTCGCGCGAGAACCTCGTGGTAGTCCCTGTGGAGAAAATCTTTGGGGTTTATCTTGAGGAGATTTTCGGCGAACCGGTTAATGGTGGTGATCTGGTTGTTCTCGTTGATGGCAATGACGCCGGCGGCCACGTTTTCCAGGATTGTTTCCAGGTAGCGCCGTCTCTGTTCCGACACCTGGTTGGATTGCTGCAGGGCCTCATGGGCCTGGGCCAGCTGCCGGTTGGATGCCAGCAGATCGGAGGTCATCTGGTTGAAAGAGTCCACGAGCAGGCCCATCTCGTCGTCGGATTCCTTTTCCAGCGTGAAGTCCAGTTCCCCATCTGCAACCCGGCGGGTGGCCTGGGCCAGCTTGTTGATGGGGCCGGTCAGGGTGCGGGCGATATAGAACCCGAACCAGATGGCACCAAAGAGGATGAGCAGGGTGATGATCAGAAGCATGATCAGCAAACTCAGCTTGATGGGTGCCTTGAGCATGACCAGCTGGCGATAGTCGTTGATGCCGCTGGTGATCGTCTGCATCTGGGCCAGTTGATCGGCCGGGATCAGCAGGGTGGTCACCAGATAAGTGGCAAGTTTTTCGTTCTGATTCACTGCGAGCGGGACAATGGCCTGGACCAGCTCGCCGGCACTGGAATTCTGGGTGATGACCTCAGGGCGGTTTTTCTCGCTTGTCCGTCTTATGGTCTCGGTGGGAATCTCCGGCAGAACCACAGGCAAAAGCCTCGGTCCGCGTACCGATAGCAGTTCTTTCTGGTTGGCATCGATGAGGGTCAGAGCATCAGGTGCACCAGGCGGGGCGATTTCCAGAGTTCGTGAGAACAGTTTCTTGACCAGTTCCCTGTCCTCAAGAGGAATCAACCCCGAGTCGATCAGCCGCGCTATCCGGATCCCCATGTTTTCGGCACGTTTTTCTGTGTCGCGAAAGATTGTCTGGGCAAGCTTGAGCGAGGCCTGGAGCGATTGCTCCACATTGGTATTGAACCAGTAATCCATGGACGTGGAGACAAAGCGCAGGGCAATGACAAAGAGCAGGATGGTCGGAATGAGCGACAGGGAGACAAACGAAACCACCAGCCGGGTGCGCAGCTTGGAGCCCAGAATATTATGCCGGCGTTCAAATATCAGCTCCACAAGGTTGCGCAGGACCAGGTAGAGCATGAGCAGGAGCAGGAGGGCATTGATGTTGATCAGGGCAAAGACCAGCACAGTGCTGGAAACCGGCAGGTTGAGATTGCCGCGGAGAATGGAGGCCTGCAGGTAACCAAGAAGCGGGATCAGCAGGACACAGCAGCCGATGACATAGCGGACCAGGCGGCGTTTTTTCTGGCGTTGTTCTCGGGTCAGCATCAACTTGTCTTAAGCGTTCTCTGCCTGTTGAGGGGGACTTCGGGCATTTTTCCGGTCACGGGGTTTGCAGGAGCCCTCGATGTCGGGGATCAGTATCTGAATTCAATGGAGCGCCAGTCGGTTTCAAAGTCCCACAGGGAGATAAAGGGCATAAGGTAATGGATACCCAGGGGCAGTTTTTTTTCCGCCAGCTTGGCCTTGATGCGCAGCTCGTAGGGTGCATCGGGCTTCAGTGTGTCCAGGGGGATAACCTTGAGGCCGCTGAGTTCGGTCATGAACTGCTTCGCTTCTCGCAGGGATCTGGTTTTTTCGATCCGGTTGCCAAACTCGGTCAACTGGACATGGTACTCCTCTTTCAGCGCATCAAAGGTCATGGTGTGGGTGACGCTCAGGTCGGCCAGGGTGGTGTCGAACCAGTTGTTGCGCAGCTGTTCCAGTTCCACCATGAAGGTGAACGATACCGGGATACCGTTGCGGACACCTTCGATCATTTCATCGGTAAAACAGTTTTTTATGGTGGCGAAGAGAAGCAGGTGGCTGCTTGAGGTGGTGATGATGATATCAGCAATTTCCGGCTCGGCTTCCTGCCGGGCCCCAGGTGACATGGGAAACAGCAGGGCAATGAGCAGGAAACATGCAGACATTCGCAAGGTGCGGAGCAGGTGCTTCATATATAAAAAATCTCTTGAGAGACCCCGGTGGCTCGTCGGGAAGTGTCTGGATACAGGCAGGCCTGTATTTTCAGAATAAAATTTTTCATTTTAGCAACTAGTGTTCCGCTTGTCCATCCGTAAGTGACCCGGATCCCTGCGGATGCCATGAATAAAATCGTCCTTGACACTGGAAAAAAGACGGGCTATTGTGTGCATATGTTCAAAATGACTGGTCACCGTTACTGGTCTTGATGTGTTTATTCCATATAAGAATTTATGTTTTTATATTTTTATATTTCAAATTTTTAACTTTTTTTCAGGAGGTTACCTATGAGTGATCATCTCTACAAAGCGGAAACCACGAAATCGGCAGCAGAATTTGCCCGGGATCTGGGCAGGGTTGTGGGCAAGTATGGCTTTGTCGTCCACAATGAATCCAGTATGGACATGGCACATTCCTTCGGCAGGCATGGCGTGGAGGTGGCAGAGGAATTCGACTTGCACATGATACAGATCTGCAAGCCGGAGAAGGCAGCCAAGAGCCTGCAGGCCAATCCTGAGCGGGCCATTCTCATGCCTAAATATGTGATGACCTTCTCCAGGAACGGCAAAACCCAGATCCGATTCTTTTATTTCAGTGAGGAAAACATCCGGGCCATGGTTGATGACGAGGCCTTTCCAGACTCTCTGGCCCAGACCTACAAGAAGATCATTGCCATGATAGAAGAGGCCATCAAGCTGTAAATGAGCAGGTTCCATCCTCTCGCAGATACAGGATCTCCGGGTCCTTCATAAGGAGACTGCCATGTGGAAATTTCTTATTTCCATCAACAAGAAACTGGTCTATGCCATCCCGACCATGATGATCCTGGGGTTCTTTTTCGGGATCAACATCGATCCGGACCTGATCAAAAAGCTCAAATCCCTTATTATGCCCCTGACCTTCCTCATGGTCTACCCGATGATGGTAACGCTCAACATCAAACATCTCAAGGAGGGTATCCAGAACGTCAAACTGCAGCTGACCACCCAGTTTATCAACTTCTGTGTCATCCCTTTTGTCGCCTATGGGCTGGGTATGTATTTTTTCAAAGAGAACTCCTATATGGCCCTGGGACTCCTGCTTGCCTCCCTGTTGCCCACCTCGGGCATGACAATCTCCTGGACCGGATTTGCCAAAGGTAACATGGGAGCGGCCATCAACATGACGGTGATCGGCCTGACGCTTGGTTCCCTGGCTACGCCGCTCTATGTCCAGGTGCTGATGGGTACCAAGGTGGACATGAACATCGTTTTGGTGGTCAAGCAGATCGTTTACATCGTCTTTATTCCCATGCTGCTTGGCTATTTGACCAGGTCCTGGCTTTTGAAAAAGTACGGGATGAAGGAGTTCAAGGCCCGGCTTGCGCCCCGGTTTCCATCCCTTTCCACTCTGGGTGTGCTGGGAATCGTGTTTGTGGCCATGGCTCTCAAATCCAGGCAGCTGGCGGCCAACCCTGGTATTCTCTGGTCTATTTTTCAGCCGCTTTTGATTATCTACCTTCTCAACTTCACCCTGGGTACTCTGGTCGGCAAGATGCTGTTCAACCGGGGCGACGCCATTGCCCTGGTTTACGGAACGGTCATGCGCAATCTCTCCATTGCCCTGGCCATCTCCATCAACGCCTTTGGCACCAGGGGAGCGGATGCGGCCCTGGTCATCGCCACCTCGTATATCATCCAGGTTCAGTCCGCGGCCTGGTACGTGAAGTTTACCGACAAGCTGTTTGGCCCGCCTGAGGAAAAGGCGGCCTGAACCAAATCCATAAAAACCAAGATAACGGAGGGTGTATCATCATGGAAGAATCACTTCGGCTGGCAGTCCCATCCAACAATCCTGGCGGACTTGAGGCCACCAGATCGGATCATTTCGGTCACTGCGAAGCCTTTACACTCATTGATATCAGCGACGGGAAAATTATCCAGTCCGTGATCGTGCCCAATCAGGATCACGGGGCCGGTGGCTGTATGGTACCGGTCCAGTTTCTCCGCGACCAGAATGTGGACGCCATTGTGGTCGGCGGAATCGGCGCCCGTCCCCTGCAGGGATTTGCAGAGGTTGGTATTGCCGTGTATTATGCAACTGACAGCAGTGCCAAAACGGTTCAGGAAGCCGTGGACGGCATTACCAAAGGCTCTTTTCCCCTGATCCGCCCTGACCAGGCCTGTTCCGGACATGGAAACTGTCATTGACAGGTAACCGGTAATCCTGATCCTGCTCCAGGTCCTGGTGCCTGCTTTCATCGGGTCGGGGGTGAATCAATTTTCAGAAGAAAGATGTCACCACGCCCCAAGAAGAAACGTGTCTGCAAGGGAAATTTTTGCGGTCGGGCCTTCAAGCCCACCGGAATCTCAATCCCCGATCTCAAGCACATCCCCCTGTACCGGGATGAGCTCGAAGTCATCAAGCTCTGTGATTACGAAGGTCTGTTTCAGGAACAGGCCGGTGAGAGAATGGGGGTGTCGAGGGGGACTGTACAGCGGATTCTCACCTCGGCCCGGCGCAAGATTGCCGAGGCCCTGACAACCGGTGCGGCACTGGTCTTCGAGGAAGACGATCATGGCCGGGGGTGAGCTGATATCAGCCAGGCAGCCTGGCAGTTTTTTGTTTGGCAAAACGGTTGACAGAAGGCTGGGGGCGCATTATTTGTAAACATATGCACAAAAACAGGTCGTGCAGGAGCGCCATTAAGATCAATTCAAATACAGGGAGTAAACCATGTTCCAGGTAGATGTCGACAAGGATAAATGTACGGGTTGTGAGGAATGTGTGAACAGTTGTCCGGCCCAGGTATTCGAGCTGGTGGACGGAAAGTCTGACCCTGTCAACATGGATGAATGCCTGGGTTGTGAGACCTGTGTCGAGGTCTGTCCTGAAGGGGCAATCACAGTGACTGAACTCTAACAGTCTGTTGCAAAGCCGTCACGGATTCAGGGCTCAATGATACATGAAGGGTGGGCTCCGATGGTCATGGTTACCCAAGACATCGGACTTCCTGATGTGATACCGGCCGGCTCTCTAACCGGGGGATAGAAAAAAATCCCATTCCGGTGTCCCGGCCGTCAGGTTGTCTTTCTGAAAAATACTCATTCACCTGCCTCTCCCCGCGTCTGCAGGGTTTTTCCTCCTTCCCTGCAGGCGCATCTGTTTTATTTTTATTTTGTTTTATCTTCTCTGGTCATCGTAGAAACTCCGCACCGGTACGAAAAGGATAAATTTTTGCGTCCCTGTTTGACAGGGTCTGTCTCCCTTTCTATAGTGCACCCCTGAAATGCGTGGCCGGGAGGCTTTCTGCAGGTTTTACGTAACCCGGTCCCTGGCTGTCTGTTGGCAAAAATTCGTTCAGTTGAAATATGTATCCGGAGCAGAAAGTATGGGCAGAAAGGTTCTTGTAACCGGTGGTTGTGGATTTATCGGGGTGAATTTTGTCCGGCTTGTTCTCGGTTCCTTTCCGGACTGGCAGGTCATCAACCTGGACAAGCTGACCTATGCGGGTAACCTGGAAAGCCTGGGTGAGCTGATCGGCCATCCACACCATACCTTTGTCCGGGGTGATATCTGCGACCGGGATCTGGTGCGGCAACTCTTCCGTGAGCATGATATCGATACCGTGGTGCATTTTGCCGCCGAATCCCATGTGGACCGTTCCATTACCGACCCGGATGCGTTCATCAAGACCAATATCTTTGGCACCTTTACCCTGCTTGAGGTGGCCCGGGAAGTCTGGGGGACACCGAACGGCTTTCCCGCTCAGGTCCGTTTTCTCCATGTCTCCACCGACGAAGTATTCGGCTCGCTTGGCGAGAGCGGCTATTTTACCGAGACCACCTGCTATGATCCCCGCTCGCCATACTCTGCCTCCAAGGCCTCTTCAGATCACCTGGTCAGGGCCTGCTTTCATACCTACGGCCTGCCTGTACTGATAACCAACTGTTCCAACAACTACGGTCCCTACCAGTTTCCCGAAAAGCTTATTCCCCTGGTACTCAACAATGCCCTGTACGGTCGACCGCTGCCCGTCTACGGTGATGGCGGCAACGTGCGGGACTGGCTCTATGTCCAGGATCATTGCGAGGCCATTGTCCGGGTCCTTGAGCAGGGCAGGCCTGGTGAGTCGTATAACATCGGCGGTCATAACGAAAAAAAGAATATCGAGGTGGTGGAGATGCTCTGTGACATGCTCGATGAACGGGTGGAGCTGCTGCCGGGTGGCGAACCAAGGCGTTCTTTGATAACCTTTGTCAAGGACCGCCTCGGGCACGATCGCCGTTATGCCATTGATGCCACCAAGATCGAACGGGAACTGGGCTGGACTCCGAAATATACCTTTGATCAGGGTATGGAACGTACGGTTTTGTGGTATCTGGACAACCGATCCTGGATGGAAGCGGTCCTGGATGGCTCGTATCGCAGGTATTATGAAAAAATGTATGGCAGCAGGTGAGATAATGCAGGTGATCGCAACGGAGATACCCGAGGTCCTCATCATCCAGCCCAGGGTGTACGGTGACGAGCGTGGTTTCTTTTTCGAAAGCTTCAACCAGCGCCGCTGGGAAGAGAAGACCGGGCTTGCAACCCGTTTTGTCCAGGAAAACCATTCCCGTTCCACCCACAATGTTCTGCGCGGCCTTCATTACCAGATCCTTCAGCCCCAGGGCAAGCTGGTACGGGTGATTTCAGGCGAGGTCTATGATGTGGCGGTGGATATCCGCAGCAGTTCGCCCACTTTTGGTCGCTGGGTCGGAATCCATTTATCGGCGGAAAACAAACGTCAGTTCTGGATTCCCGAGGGCTTTGCCCACGGCTTTGTGGTGCTTTCCGAAATGGCGGAGTTTCTTTATCTCACCACCGATTACTACGCGCCAGAGCACGAACGGGCCATCCTCTGGAACGATCCCGACCTGGCCATCTCCTGGCCACACACCGGCGAGCCGATTCTCTCGGAAAAAGACCGGAACGCCTCTCTGTTCAGGGATGCCGAGGTGTTTCCCTGATCTGTGGCATCACGGGAGAGGCAGGCACGAAATTCGCGCGGGATCCAGCGGTGTGAGTTCTTTCCGGACCAGGGCGGTTCAGGATTTCGCTTGACCCGGGGATACCACTGGCTGAGGACAATGGAGCCTGGTCGTGAACTCAGTCAGGGCCATTCCACCCGCAGGGTGTTGTCACGGGCATTGACCCTGGTCAGCCGCACCCTGACCATATCTCCCGGCTCTACGGGAAAGGCCGGATTGGGTGGTAGATCGATATCAAAGAGACAGTCGGCCAGCAGGAGGTTGATTCGTTTGGGACCACTGTTGATCACCAACGCGTTGACCGTATCTCCTACCTGCTGTTCCAGGTACCTGAGAATCCAGTAGCGGTACCGCTGCTGGCGTACCATGTTGGCCCGTCCGAGCTTTTGGTGGATGGTGCCGGCAAAGTCCTTGCATTCCGTATCGGAGAACAGAATACCTTTGCCCTGAATCATATTGCTTATCTGCAGCTGCATGACCAGGTCGAGAAACCGGCGGATGGGCGAGGTGACCGTGGTATAGCAATTCAGTCCCAGGCCCGAATGGGGTTTGGGACGGGTGGTCAGCTCTCCCCTGGACAGGAAACGCCGCTGCCGGGCTATCTCCGGCAGGCTGGTATCCATGCCGTCAATGAGCCGCTTGCGCGGAGGGCCCTGGGAGCGGAACAGGCCCGGGGCTTCCTGGGCGGCAAGATAGGCGGCCGCCACATGGTTGGCCAGGATCATAAGCTCCGAGACAATGGTCCGGGCCGGTGTATCCACCGGGGCAAGGGAAATGCCAATCCGGCCGTCCTCGTCTATCTTGATGTTGACATCGGGAAAGGGCAGCAGCAGGGCCCCGTTTTCCACCCGTCTGCACCGCAGCTGTTCACGCAGTCGGTTCAGGGTGAGCAGGTTTTGGCTTGTATTGTTTTTCAGGCCTTCGGCCACGAGCTCATCCACCTGGGTGTAGGTGAGCTGCTGTTTCACTGTCACCACTGCCTGTACGATCCTGGAGCGGATCAGCTCTCCATCCGGTGACAGAGTCATAATGAAGCTCATAACCGGCCGCGGCTTGTCTACCAGCAGGCTGCACACTCCCTGGGACAATTCCTCGGGCAGCATGGGAACCTGTTGCTCGGGGAAATAGATGGATGTGCACCGCTCCATAGCCTCGGCAAAGAGCGGGTCTCGGGGCTTGATGTAGTGGGCCACGTCGGCAATGTGAACCCCGACTTCGATGTTTCCGTCTTCCAGCGGTTGTACGTGCAGAGCATCGTCAAAATCACGGGTGGATTCGCCGTCCACCGTGAAGACATCAAGTTCGCGCAGATCCTTACGCCCGGGCTCGGCCAGAAGTTCGTCCACATTCGGTTCCTGGATGGAGCGGGCCTGCTCCAGTGCCGCCTCGTTAAACTCCACCGGCTGCTCGGCCTTCAGCAGCATGGTGTTTTCGTCCCGGTGCCAGACTCCGGCCCGGACCAGAAGATTGAAGGCGTCGTCCGGTCTCGTCAGTTCCGCCTTTTTCAGGAGCTGACGGACCAGGTCCGCCTCGGCGCTTTCGTTGCCAAACAAAACATACTGGCTGATCCATTCCAGGCACTGTTCCCGCTGCGGCCAATCCTCACAGGTCACCTCTTCTCCGGCCATGATACGGCAAAGGGCCCTGGCTCCGTATTCCAGGAGCTGCTCCCGTTTCTCTTCCATGGCCCGCTGGTGCTTGAGCTGTTCCACCTTTTCCTCGCTGTGTACCGTTACCTGACCGTTTTTGTATTTGAAATAAAACCGGTCCCGGAGTACGGCTCGGAGGAAGGCCGCCACCTGGTCATCGCTTAGCTTGTTGCCAAAACAGAGTTCGGCCAGGAAATCGGCGGAAAAACCGGCATTCTCTTCGGTTACGGCCAGTTCCCATATCTCGCTGAGATCAATGGTCGCAGTCAATCGTTCCCTGTTCTCGCTGGTCTCGCGCAGCAATCGGATCATGTCGTCGCGGCTGATGTCCACAGGGAAGGTCGAGCGCGAGGCTGTGAGGATGCGGGACTGGGGCAGGTTCACCTCGCGTCCGTTTTGATTTATGATGCGCAGGCGTTTGCCGGTATCCTGGAGTACCAGTCCACAGAGAAATTTGCCGCCTTCTATATATTCAACCAGAGTGCCGGAAAGAGTCATGGAATTATATGTTCAACATTTCACCTGAATCCGTGATGGAAAAATTATTGTGATGACCACCGAAACTTGGCACCGGTGCGAAAAAGAATAATATCGCTCTGCCCTGGAAGAACCAAAAACTGTTTGTCAGAGAATATCGCAGAGAGGTCATTGTTTTTCATCGTCCACCGGAAAAGAACCAGAGATGTCTCAATATCACCCGTCGCGATGGAGACGCTCTTTGGAAGCTGTCCTTTGACAGCCTTTGCTGCGTATCAACTCGTTGTCAGACGTTTTTATAACAGTCAGTGGGGCTCTTCCGGATGTATGCGGTGAATGTCTCAGTTTCACGGATTCAGGTTGGTTTAAAGGAGTACGTTGTCTGTCAGTCGTGGCCGTGCTATGATTTGTGCACCTGCCCTGGCACATTACCCTTAACATGGAAATCAGTACACGTAAATCGTAACAGATATGGACACTGAAAACACCCAGGCCCTGCACCGCTCAGGCGTGGTGGCCATTGTCGGCCCGCCAAATGCCGGCAAATCAACCCTGCTCAACCGTTACCTGGGCCAGAAAATAGCCATCGTCACTCCCCGACCCCAAACCACCCGAAATCGGATTCTGGGTATTGTCACCGGGCCCGACTACCAGATCATCATGCTCGACACTCCAGGGTTGCACAAGGCCAGGGAACTGCTCAACCGGGAGATGGTGCGGATCGCCATGGAGAGCCTTGGCGAGGCCGATGTGGTGCTCTTCCTGGCCGATGCCTCGGCCTTTGCCGGACAGAAAAAAAAGCTTGAAAAATATCGGCAGGAATACACCGGCTATCTCGACAAAGTGCGTACTCCGTCCGTGCTGGCCCTCAACAAAGTCGACCTCCTCAGGAAAGAAGAGCTGCTGCCGGTCATCGACTGGTACTCCAGCCTTCACCCCTTTGACGCGGTGGTGCCGATTTCCGCCCTGCAGGGCAGCGGTACCGATATACTGCTCGAGGAACTGGTTGCCAGGCTGCCCGAAGGACCGCAGTATTACCCCGACGATATTCCGACCGACTCTACAGAACGGTTCATCGTCGCCGAGATCATCCGGGAAAAAATTTTTCTTCTTACCCGTGAAGAGGTTCCCTATTCCACCGCGGTCCTGATCGACTCTTTCCTGGAAGAGAAAAACAGGGTCACCATCCATGCCACCATTCTTGTGGAGCGCAGTTCACAAAAGGGTATCATTATTGGCCGTAAAGGACAGATGCTGGTGGAAATTGGCCGTAGTGCCCGCCTGGAGATCGAGGAGCTGCTTGGATGCCGGGTGGTACTGAAGCTCTGGGTCAAGGTGAAGAAGAAATGGACCCGTAACGAACAGATATTGAAGGAACTTGGCCTGTAATTATCATCCTGTCCGGAAGGACCGGCTGCCTCCCGTGCATTCTCCGGGTCTCCACCCTTACGTTGACAATCCGGGAGTTGGCGGCCGCTGGAACCGGACGGATGCTGTATTTTTACAGTGCTGCACCGCGAGATAATCGGCAAATCGAAAAGGAGAGGAGAAGACAATGGATATCGAGTTTCATTATCACATCACCTACATCCTTGCCAGAAAAGCCCGGTTCAGCAGCCAGGACGCCTTTACTCTGGCCTATTCCAGCCAGTACGTGGATGACAACGTCTTCCACTACTACATAAATTATCCCGATGGCGGCCATTTCATCTCCGAAGTCTCTCAGACCATGGACATTACCAAGCCTTCACCCAAGCGGCAGAAGATCTATCCGCTGTTTCATTTCATCCCCGGTGATCCGGACAGTCCCACGGCCCGGAGAAAGGATGGCAAGACCCACCAGTTCAATACCACTCCGGACAGTGATAACGCCCGCTACCTGCTTCAGCGGGCCCTGGACTCAGGCGATCTCTATCGCATAGGCGTGGCCGTGCACGCCTATGCTGACACCTGGGCTCACCAGAATTTTCTTGGTCTCAAGCACAAGTTCAACGCCATGCCAGGCTTTGTCGAGTCCTTGATTCCCAATATCGGCCATGCCGATGCCAAGCATGAACCGGATACGGTTCACAACCGCTGGAAGGATGAGCGGCTGGCTGGAGATTTGGAAGTAGTAAACAATAATGACCGCTTCATCCAGGCAGCGGAAAAGATATTTGCATATCTGTGGCTGGTGAAAAACTCCGACCAGGATGGCCTGACATCCCTTTGGCGGAAACTCGAAAAACAGCTCCTTGACGCCATGGATGAGACCTACCTGCTGGGCGCCGATGACAGGGCCAGAAAAAAAGCCTATCGCAAAATATGCGACGACATGCCTGACTACGATGAAAAACAGTGGCGGTATGCAGCGGTGGAAAAACGGGAATTCGAAATCGACCTTTTCGACAGGTACTGGGCCAGGGGCGGTCGGGAAGAATTTGAAGAATCCGACTGGTACAGGTTCCAGCAGGCTGTCATCGCCCACCGCGAAGACGCCCTGGAAAGGCTGCGTTCTCTGTACGAAGGAGAGGATTTTCCGGTCTGAGCAGTTCCCGGGTGGACGTCAACTCCATGTATGCAACCTAACAAGATTTCTGTTACTGGTATTATGTTGCCTTGACGGGATTCTTGCTGTATGCGGTGCTTGGTGCGCCGTCAATGTAGATTCCTTCCAGATAGGAGAGTTTTCTTGGCAGCTGTTTCACCGTGCCCCTGGCAATCAGGAAAGTTGCACTCCTGCCAACAGTAAGCCTGCCCAGCTTCTGCATGCCGAAGAACCTGGCCCCGTTTTCAGATGCGCAGCGGATAGTCTCTGCGAGTGAATAGCCAGCTTTGATGAACAATTTCATCTCTTCCACCATAGATTCGCCATGGAGTATGCCAACACTGCCGGCACCGGTTCCCACAGCCGTTTTCACTCCGAGTTTTCTGGCAGACCTCAGTTGCGCCAGCTGTCCGGCAAGCATCCTTTTCCAGAACGCCTCTGCACCGGGGTCGGACTTTCCTGGTGGTGCATAACGTAACGAAAAGCGGCAGCACACATCGCCTCCTGTCCCGGCGCTGTCCAGAGCATTTTTGGCCCGCAATACACTGGGTATCCACAGCACATTCTTTTCCGCCATTTTGCTGAGATTTTCTTCGCCCATAAGGTATCCCTGCTCGATGGCATCGCACCCAGCCTCAAGCGCATGTTCAACCTGTTGCGGGCCATTGGCCACCACTACCGCTTTTTTTCCTCCTCTGTTTCGCAGAATCCGGCACAGGTCTTCGCGGGCAAGCCGTGGATGTGGCTCTTCCCTGCTGTCGATATTGCCGGAATAACCAATCTTGAGATAATCACCTCCTGCAGGATGGCCGTCTGTAAGGTCCTGCCAGCTCAGGCAGAGTCGACCGCATGTTTTAAGATCAACAAGGCTCCCGCGGGTCATCCCCTCCAGAGAGGATGTCACCTGGTCGCTCCTGTCGTCGCTGTTGGCCACCCCGAGCACACCGTGTGCATGGCAGTAACCAATATGCTGCTCGATCAAGGCGGCCTTTTGTGCCGGGCCGGCCTCTTCAAGGGCCAACCTTACCATCCTGTCCACTGAAGGAGATTGCGACAGGGAAACACTGCTGTCGACCAGCGCGGGCAAAATGGTACAGTGCGAGAGATCGTCGATTTCCATTCCGTCGCTGCGGGAAAGATCTGCTGCAGAACCAATAGCGCTGATAACGCCGCCCTTTACGGCCAGAAAGACATTCTTGCGCACATCAGTGCTGCTGCCGTCGATAAAACTTCCCGCGACTATGAAACGTGTATCGCTCATGATTATTTTGTACTGCTTCTGATGTAAACGAAATGATCGAGCTTGCCGGTGGGCTTCATAAAGGGTGACTTTTGTCCTGTATCCTGGTTTGTCCCCCGGGTGCTTTTCGCGATTGTCAAAGACAAAAGGTCTTGCCACCTCCTGAGATGGCAGGACCTTTTCTGTGGTGGCAAGAAGAAAGTTCTCTTGCAGGTTCAGTTGATCAAGTTCTTGTTCTCAGCAGCTATCTGCAGGCTTTTCAGGATGATCAGTGCGGTACGTAATTGATTGTCTTTTTGCAGCTTTTCTCTGGCTTTCCGTAGCTCGTTGTCTTCCCGGGACATTTCTTTTTTCCGGTCTTCTTCGCCGTTTTTGAAATGATGGGGCAGGTCTTTTTCCCGCACAGTCCAGAAATTTTTTCTTTTATTGGGATCTTCATTTTCCACGGGTGGACTAAAGGCTATTTCCACGTCGGGCGTGATACCCCTGGCCTGTATGGAATTGCCGCTGGGAGTGTAGTAGCGGGCCGTTGTAAGCCGAAGACCGGCCCCGTCGGGCATGGGAATTACCGTCTGCACCGAGCCCTTGCCAAATGTTTCCGTGCCGAGAATGATAGCCCGCCTGTGATCCTGGAGTGCTGCGGCGACGATTTCAGAAGCACTGGCCGACCCTTCGTTGACCAGGACGATGATCGGGAACTGGAATGAGGCACCGTCCCGGTGAGCCTCGAACACCATGTCTTGCTCCGGATCGCGGCCCCGGGTGGAGACAATGACGCCTTTGTCGATGAACACATCCGCTACCTTGACTGCCTGGTCCAGCAGCCCGCCGGGATTGTTGCGCAGGTCCAGTACCAGCCCTCTGATCTCACCCTTCCTGGCAGCATCCCGCAGGGCCTTGCGAAAATCCCTGGTGGTGGAAGCCTGAAAGTTGGTTATCCGGATGTAGACAAAGCCGGGCTCAAGGATCATGCTCTTGACCGAATGAAGCGGAATTTCAGCCCGGACCAGGGTGAAATCCTTGAGTTCGGACCACCCGGAGCGAAAGATGGAAAGAGTCACTTTGCTGCCTTTTGGGCCACGGAGCTTTTTGACCGCGTCCATAAGCGTCATGTTTTTGGTCAGTTTACCATCGATGCGGATTATCTGGTCACCAGCCCGGATACCTTCCCTGTAGGCAGGCGTTCCCTCGATGGGAGAGACAACAGTCAGCACTGAGTCCCTGATGGTGATTTCGATGCCGATACCGGTGAAACTGCCCTTTGTCTCTACCTGCAATTCCTTGAAATCCTCTGGCTCCAGGTAGGATGAGTGGGGGTCAAGGGATGAAAGCATGCCGTTGATGGCACCGACGATAACCTGTTGAATATCGACTTTGTCGACGTAATGCTGCTGGAGCAGCATCAGAACATTGGAGAAGGTTTCCAGACTTTTGTATGTTTCCTGGTCGTTTTGGACCTGTTCACCAGCCAGGCTGTGCGGAACGGGAAAGGTGAAAAAAACAAGGGTGAGCAGCAGGGTGCAGTATTTTTTCATGGACTGATTCTATATCCGGATGGAAGAGGAATATGGGCCCCCATTTATCTTGGTCATGTTCAGGAACCCTGTAATCTGGTCAAAAACGAATGTATCAGATTAACAGACGGCTTTACACAATATTTTTTGCTTATAGCGCAATTGGTGAATCCGGAGTTTTCGTCGTTCGCCCGTACCTCGCGGCTCTGGATGGAAAAAACGAGCCTGACTCGGGCCCCTGTCAGTGTTTGAGGCATCCGGGTTTGAACCAGGGCAGTGGATCTTCGGTCCTGGCACCGTGACGGATTTCAAAATATAGTCCCTGGTCAAACAGGGTGGCGATATCACCGGTGATCCCTATCTGTCTGCCGGTCTCCACCTGCTGTCCCTCGCGGACTAGGATCTGGTCCAGCCGGGCGGTGACCGTGTAATATCGCAGTCCGTGGTCAATGATTACCATGTTGCCATAGCCGCGCATGTATCCGGCAAAGAGGACCTTACCCTTATAGATGGCACGTACCGGAGCGTTTTCCGGCGTCTCAATGGAGATGCCCTGCGATTGATCCACACTTTCAGGGTCATTGTCTCTCCTTTCGCCAAATCTGCGAATGAGACGACCCTGGACCGGGGGATCCAGCCGGCCCCGGTTCAGGACAAAGCCCCTGGTCCGGTTTTCCTGCTGTTGTTTGAGGCGGGTAAGGGTCTGGCTCAACTGTTGTTCCGCCCGCCGCATTTCCCGTACCGCCTGCGTGTAGAGACTCTGCTCGGTCCTGATCCGGGACAGGAGCTGTTCTTTCTCCTGGCGCAGCCGGGACAGCTTGTCTTTTTCTTTCACGGCCTGAGCAAGGAAATTTTTGAGGACCGATTTTTCAAGTTGCTCGGCATCTCTTGCCCGGCGCAGCTCTTCAATGGTGTCACGGTATCTGGCCATGAGCTCCCGGTCATATTCCAGCAGCAGGCGGAACGAGTCGCCAAACACCATCAGATCCGGCAGTTTCTGGTTGGAAAAGGTGACATCGAGGAGCGTTATCCGGCCCACAAGGTAGTAGGCACGCAACCTCTTTTGCAGATGCGTTCGGACCGCGTTCCTGATGGTCCAGGCCTTGCGCAGCTCCTGTTCCTTTTGAGCCAGAAGTTTTTCCTGCTCCTTGAGCTGGGTCGTGATCGTGGCCAGGGTCTTTTTCTGCTGGCTCAGTTTCCGGTCGATCTGCTCGAGTTCTTCGAGCAGATTTGTCTCCTTTTCTCCGGTTTGCTCTATTTTTTCAAGATGGCTGGAAAGTTCGCTTCGCAACCGGCCGATACTCTGGCGGTGCTGCTCAAGCTCCGCGGCTGTTCTTGCCACTGCCCAGCCAGCAGCGCCGTTTGCCAGCAACAGGTACACGAAACCGGGCAGCAACCATGATTTCCAAAGATGCAGCTTCATAGGCGGAGGAATTTTCTGGTCGAAAAATAACTGCCACTGGCACAGAGCAGGGTGGCAACACCTATGATGCCTCCCAGGACCGGAAGAGGGAAAAAAGTAAAGGGAAACAGCTCAAGCAGGGCCGATCCGGCAAAACGCAGCTTGATCCAGTTAAAGAGCAGGTACAGCGCCGTCAGCCCCAGGCTGGAACCAAGCAGACCCTGCATGGCCCCTTCGATGAAAAAGGGCATGCGGATATAGTTGTTGGTGGCTCCCACGAGGCGGAGCAGTTCCAGCTCCTGCTGCCGGCCAAGGATGGCCAGCCGCAGTGAATGGGCTACCATGAATGATGTAACCAGGACAAGCAGGGCACCGGACAGGAGGACGACTACCCGCAGGAGCTGGACAAACGAATAAAAGCGCTCCACCCAATCCTGACCGTACTGGACCCTGAGAACGCCGGGCAGGGTCTGGATATAGTCGGAAAAACGTTTGATCCGGGTGAGGGAAGTCAGCGAGCGGTGCGGATAGATTTCCATGGATGGTGGAAGAAAATCACGCGGCATGTCAGCCAGGATATCCCGATCGCGGCCCAGTTGGGCGGCAAAGCGATCAAAGGCCTGTTCCCTGCTGATGAATATGATTTTTTCCACTTGGTCAAACTTGAGGATTTTGCGCCGGTATTCGTCCTGAAGCCTTGGCCCTGGTTCCTCGTCCAGATAGGCCACCAGCCGCAGGTCATCCCCGAAATGGCGTCCGATATCAAGGACATTGGTGTAGATGAGATAGAAAAAGGAGAAAATGAGCACCGACAGACCAATGGTGATCAGGGAAAGGATCTGGGTTGACCAGGTCTGCCGAAGATTACGGCCAGTCTGGCTGATGACAGCATAGATAAAATTCATATCTCTGACTCGGTCTCACCAGGCACCGAAGTGGTTTCTGCCGGGACTGTGGGCGGAACCCGGCACCCGGCATCGAGCTCGACCACCCGGTGGGCTGTACCCTGGAAAATGGCAAGATCATGGGTAGCGATGATCAAGGTGGCACCCTGGCGGTGACATTGCCTGAACAGCTCCATGACCCGTTTGGTGGTCTCGGCATCCAGATTGCCGGTCGGTTCGTCGGCCAGGATGAGTTCGGGCTTGTTGGCCACCGCCCGTGCAATGGCGACCCGCTGCTGTTCGCCACGGGAAAGATCACCGACCCGGGCCTGGATCTTGTCGGCAAGGTCGAGGCGGTCGAGCAGGTAACGGGTTCGTTTGCGGATAAAGGTGCGGCTCCGGTAGGAAACCTCCATGGAAATGGCAATGTTTTCGGCCACGTTCTTGTCCGGCAACAGTTTAAAGTCCTGGTAGGCCATGCCTATGGATCTTCTGAGTTGTTGAATGGCCGCACGGGACATCTTGGCCAGATCGTTGCCGCCGATTTCCACCAGTCCCCTTGTCGGCGTCTCCAGGCCGCACAGAAGCCGGAGCAGGGTCGTCTTGCCGGCTCCACTGCGGCCGGTAAGAAAGACCATCTCTCCCTGTTTCACGGACAGGGATACGTCATTGAGCGCTTCCACCGAGGGTGGATAGACCTTGGTCACCTTGATCAGTTCGACCATGCTGGTGGTGTGTTTTTGCTCTGTCACCGAACAGGCATCCTCAGGATTTTGCAAAGATTTTGTCAAAGATGGCAAAGGCCTGCTGGACGACCCTGGAATCATCAGGAAGGTTCAGGTAGGAGTTGCCGGACAGTTCCTGTTGTACAAGCTCGTCACTGGCCGGGATGATACCGGCCAGCTCCATGTCCGCCTCAGCCACGGCCTGGTCGATTTTTTCCTGAAGGGCAGGGGGCACAGGGTCCGGGGCCCGATTGACAATGAGATACTGGCGCTTTATCTCGAGCTGGAGAGGTCCGGTGATGTCAGCAATCCGCCGGGCGGTCAGGATACCTCGTGCAGACGGATCCGAGACAATGATCAGGGTATCTATGGCATGCAGGTTCATGCGGCTGAGATGTTCCATGCCAGCCTCGTTGTCGACAATGATGTACTTGTAGTTTTCCGCCAGTTTGTCCATGGTCATGGCCAGGTACTGGTTGGCTGCGCAGTAGCATCCAGGCCCGTCCGGCTGGCCCATGACCAGCAGGTCAAAGCCCGAATCCTCTATCAGTGCCTGGTGTATTTTCATCTCCATGTACTGGTCGCGGCTCATGCCGTGGGGGATATCACCCTTCATTTCTTTGCGGATCTCACCCAGGGTCGTGTGAACATCCAGGTTCAGCAGTTCGTTAAGGTTGGCATTGGCGTCGGCGTCCACGGCAAGAATGGGTGTCCTGTTGAGCTGGAGAAGATATTTGGTGAGCAGGGCCGAAGTGGTGGTTTTGCCGGTACCACCCTTGCCTGCCATGGCTATAACTTTGGTCATGGTCTATATCCTTGTAAAATAAATGAATGGTTCTTGTTTTTGCACCACTATACATTATAGAAACGGTTTTTTCATGTCAAACGGAAAAGCCTGTTTTTTCAGTAGGTTTACCTTGTTATTGATTTACTTGTAGACGTGGTGCTGATTGTGCGATATTTTGACCAGTTCGTGTATCAGACGCAAAACCCGGGTTCGTGCTCCCAGCGCTGTTTCGCAAACATTACCGGAGGAACTGGATGGGATACAAAGCTGTGATCTTTGATCTGGACGGTACACTGCTTGATACCCTCGATGATCTGGCAAAAAGCGGTAACCGGGTACTGGCAGCCCAGGGCATGCCTACCCATCCGCGGGATTCCTACCGCTATTTTGTTGGTGACGGCCTGGAGACACTGATTCGCCGGATCGTTCCTGAAGATCGCCGCGACAAAGAGACCATTCGCCGTATGATTCAGGAGTTCAGAGATGTGTACTCCAGAAACTGGAATGTGCTGAGTCGGCCTTATCCCGGTATCGACGACATGCTCGAAGAACTGCGCCAGCAGGGTCTCTTACTGGCCGTGCTCTCCAACAAACCCGACGACTTTACCCGCCACTGCGTCCGGGAGCTGCTTGGCAGCCACTCTTTTGTCTCGGTGCTCGGTCACCGTCCTGGCGTGCCCAGGAAACCGGCCCCGGACGGAGCCCTTGAAATTGCAGCGACCATGGGATTAGCGCCAGAGGATATTCTCTATCTCGGTGATACGGCAACAGACATGGAAACCGCCCTGCGGGCCGGCATGACTCCAGTGGGCGCGCTCTGGGGGTTCAGAACCGCCGACGAGCTCCGCCAGAGCGGGGCGGCTCACCTGGTACACCATCCTGGTGAAGTTGTGGAGCTGGTCTTGAAAAAATCCTGTAGTGACAGATGATCAACCAACTTTTGGATCCAACAGTCATAGCCTGGGCCGGGCCCCCGGTTCTGGGCGCCTTTATCGGCTACCTGACCAACAAGGTGGCCATCAGGATGCTGTTTCGGCCGTTGAAGCCCTGGCGGATCTGCGGCATTCGTGTGCCCATGACCCCGGGCGTCATTCCGTCCAAACGGCATGAGCTGGCCGTCAACATCGGCGAAATGGTCGGCCAGCATCTGCTGACGAGCAAGGACATCGGGGAGGCCCTGTCCCGGGAACAGTTCCAGGACCATCTCTACCGCATCGTCGATGACATGGTCCGGGATGTCCTCGGCCGCGACCTGGGTCCGGCCGCCACGTTGGTGCCCCGTCGGTTCCGGGCCTATTTCAAGATCGGTGTCCGGACGCTGAAATATCGGCTCAAGAGCGGGGTGCACGGATTCTTCCAGAGCGAGGACTTTGCCGGGACCTTCGAGGAGGTCCTGGTCAAGGAGCTCGACCGGCTCGGGAAACGGCCGGTGAACGAGTTTCTCTCCCTTGATGGGCGGGAGGCTGTGTACAGGTTTGTCGAGGATTTTGTCGCCGGGTTGCTGGCCGGAGATGAGGTGGAAAAACGGCTTGCCTCCTATCTGCGTAAACAGGTGGAAAAGGCAGCCAGCGAGAACCGTTCCGTCGGCGATCATCTGCCAGACTCCCTCTCCTTTCTGATCGTGTCCACCATCCGCGAGCAGGCTCCTCGATTACTCGAACAGCTGGCCCGGCTGCTCGCGGAACCAACCATGCGCGAGAAGATCATCTGCGGCATTCGTGATGCCATCAATGGTTTTTTAAGCACCCTGGGGCCGCTGGCGGCCATGGCCTCAAGCTTTCTCGATGCAGGCAGCCTGGAAAAGAAGATTCGTCAGTACCTGGAGGATAAGGACGAGGATATCGCCACCTGGCTCAAGCAGCCGGCGGTTCAGGAGCGGTTCGCCGATATCCTGGGGCAGCAGGCCGAAAAGTTCCTGGCCACACCCATCGTAACATTGCTGGACAAGGTGGACAGGGAGCAGCTTGACCGCA
Organism: Desulfolithobacter sp.; assembly: GCF_054025815.1. Classification (NCBI taxonomy): domain Bacteria; kingdom Pseudomonadati; phylum Thermodesulfobacteriota; class Desulfobulbia; order Desulfobulbales; family Desulfobulbaceae; genus Desulfolithobacter; species Desulfolithobacter sp. Next base: position 149,506 of record NZ_JBPMMS010000013.1, read on the forward strand.
TCTTTCAGGAGACGGCTCACCAGCTCCTGGCGGTGTTGCGCACCGAAGGAGTACGGCAGACCTTTTCTTCTCTGCTCCGCGATTCCATGGAGTCCATGCTCGATGACGGAGAAAGTCCTTTGGGCGAGGTGGCGAACCGACTTCTCGGCCAGGAGACCACACTTGCGCTACAGCAGGCCACGGTTCGGGAAAGCATGGCCATTGTGCGCTCCAGGCAGGTGAAATCCATTATCGACTCCATGCTGGGTACCATGATCGACCGGCTCACAGCCAGGCCCATCGGCGTGCTGCGGGACCTTATGCCGAGCGGAGTCCGCAGGGGGATCACCGAGTATCTTGTGCTGCAGATCAACCGCCTGCTCCAGGCCCAGGTTCCCGGGCTCGTGGATTCGCTCAATATTCGCCGTATTGTTACGGAAAAGGTGGATTCGCTCGATCTTCTGCGCCTTGAACGCCTCCTGCTTTCCATCATGGAGGAGCAGTTCAAGTACATCAATCTTTTCGGAGCCCTGCTCGGTTTCCTGATCGGCATGGCCAACCTGCTGATCCTCAGGCTGGGATAGAGCGCGCCTCCTCTGGCGGATTTTCTCCGGCCGTGGTGCGGATTTTCAGTGCCGTGTGGATCACATTGCCAAGCTCCGTCATGGTATAGGGCTTGCGGATAAAGGCGGACGCGCCCTGGGCAAGGGTCTTTTTTACCTCGTCACTTTCCGAAAAGCCACTGGCTATAACCGCCTTGAGGTTTGGTTTGAAGCGGAGCATCTGTTCGTAACACTGGCGGCCGTTCATTCCCGGGTCCATGATCATGTCCAGCAGCACCAGGTCGACGTCCTCTTCTTTGACCACTGCCAGGGCTTCTTCGCCGGAGCTGGCGCTCAGCACCCTGTAGCCCAGGCTTTCCAGGAGTTGACCGGCGATGTCACGCTGTTGGGCTTCGTCATCGACCACCAGTATCAGGCTTCCGTTTCCCTGCAGACTGTCGTCCGGCATCTTCTCTTTCCGCGGTTCGATTTTGGCCCTGGTGGCGGGAAAGTAGAGGGTGAAGGTGGTCCCGTTTTCATCGCTTTCCACCGTGATGTCTCCGCCATGATCCTGGACCGTGTTCCAGACAATGGTCAGGCCCAGGCCGGTGCCGCTTTTTCCCATCACTTTTTTGGAGTAAAAGGGCTCAAAGATGTGCTTCTGGTCTTCAGGAGAAATACCCGGCCCATCGTCGGCCACAGAGAGAATGACATACTCACCCTCTTTCATGTACTGGTTTTCAGACACAGGTCGGTCGATATAGCAGTTGGCTGTGCTCACGGTGATGGTGCCCTGTCCATTGACCGCCTCCGCCGCGTTGATCAGCAGGTTCAGGAGCGATTTGCGGATATGGATGGGTGAGCAGGAGATGTTGAGCAGGTCCGGATCGAGCTCGGTCCGGCAGGTCAGATCGTCCAGGTCCTCGACGATCTGTTTGAATTCCGGCGAGTCCAGCTGTTCCCGGATCAGAGTGTTTATGTTGACAGTTTCCCTGGCCGCAGCCGCTCCCCGAGTCACGGTGAGCATGTCTGCCACCACTTCGGCCGCCCTCAGGCCGGAATCGCGGATCTGGACCAGTGGAGCGCGCAGTTCACTGTCGTCGGGCAACTTGAGCAGCAGCAGTTCCGGGTAGCTGACAATCCCGGAGAGGATGTTGTTAAGGTCATGGGCCACCCCGCCGGCCATCAGGCCGACGGCCTCCATTTTCATGGAGCGGTGCAGTTTTTCCTCCATCTCCCGCTGACGGCTGACATCCATGAAAAAGGCGAAATGATAGTCCTCTTTTTCGTATTCAAAATAGTTGAGGTAGAGTTCGGCCGGAAAGGTGGATCCATCCTTGCGCAGGCAGATGGTGGTCAGGGTGTAGAAGGCGCTTTCCTTCATCCCCTGCAGTTCCTCTTCCCAGCGCTCCTGAGAAATCTCGGCATCGATATGCGCCACCGACAACCCGGAGAGTTCCTCGGGGCTGTAGCCCAGCATGGTCGCGGCTGCCCGGTTGGCATGGATGATGGAGGTCTCTTCGAGCACAGGTGAATTTTTGATCCAGACTATGGGAAAGACGCAGGTTTCCACGGCGTGCTGGGTGAAGAGAAGTTGCTGTTCGGCCTGGCGCAGTTTTTCCGCCTGATTGCGGATTTCCCGGTTCTGCTGCTCCAGTTTGCGGTTGTATTTGCCGAGGTCATAGGTCCGGTAGAGCAGGGCCAGAACAACGGCCAGGGCCAGAGGAATAAAGCGCCATAACTGCTCGTAGTCCTTGCCCCGTTCAAACCGGACGGCGATCCAGTTGTTGAGGATTTTCTGGTGGGTCGCCGGATCGATGGAGGCAATGGCCTTGTCAAATATGTTGACCAGCAGAGGTTCGTCATTGCGGGCAGCAATCCCAAGCTTCCATCGTTCGTCGAACTTGCCAGACACTTTGAGCTCACCGACAAAATCTTTCTGGATGGTGTAGCCCACCGTGGCCAGGGTGCCGATAAAACCAAAAATATCGCCTTCAACCACCTTTTTTAGACCATCTGAAACCGAATCCACATCCACGATCTTCATCTTCGGGTGACGCTTGCGCAGCAGTTCGTTGAAGGCATATCCCCGGACAATACCGATGGTTTTATCGGTGATGGTGGAAATGTCGTCAATGAATGGGGTATCGATCTTGGCGGCCATGACCAGGGGGATATCCAGGTAGGGCCTGGTAAAATTCATGTATGTTTCCCGCTCCGGTGTCGGCATGGCCAGGGAGAAGATGTCGCATTTTCGAGCCTTGGCATAGGCGATGGACTCCATCCAGTCCACGGTGGGAATCATGACGATGGGAATACCGATGATTCTGGAGAAGATATCCATGTACTCGGCTGTCATGCCGATGTGTCGACCTTTTTCGATTTTTTCAAGCGGCATCCAGTCAGGGTCGACACACATGGTGATCCGTTTCTTGACCTCAAGGTATTGCTGCTCTTCCCGGGTAAGTGAAAAAAGAACCTGGTTCGTCGAATCCTTGAAGACGGCATCATTGTATAAACGATCTCCTTCGGACCCGGCCAAACAGGGACGGTGCAGGTTTACAAACAGCAGGATGAAAAGTAGTGGATGGCAGAACGCCGGTCCGGCTCGGTACACTCTTGCCTCCTGGAACGGCTGAACAAGCTGTCGGGGCAAATGTCAATCAAAAGGTTAGAATATTGCCCGGCATGCCTAAGGACAGTTCCGGTTACGTTACATTTTTTATTTTGTTCAAACTGTTTACCATAGCTATTGTGCCATCTCGTGGTCTGCAATGCAAATTACTTTTTAAAAAAACTCAACAAGATGCAGGCTGACTTCTTGAAGAAATGGTTTGGCTGAGGCAGAGATAAAAAAGTGGCGGGCTTGAGAACACAGGGTGGGACGAAAAACTGTATAAAAAAAACAAAAAAACAAAAAACAAAAAACAAAAAAACGGGGACCGTAGGGCCGGTCCCCGTTCATCGGGACTCTCTTATTGGAGAAATGCTTACCGAGCCGTAACCGGGTGCAGTTCCACGCGCCGGTTCCTGGCCCGTCCTTCGGCCGTGGCATTGTCGGCAATGGGATTTTCAGGACCATAGCCCCTGGCAATCAGCCGGTTCTCGGCAATCCCGTGCTCGATCAGATATTTTTGTACAGCCTGGGCCCGGGCCATGGATACTTTGAGATTGCGTTCAGGATCTCCCACCGAATCAGTATATCCCGCCACCTCGTACACGATGTCGGGCTTATCGCGCAGGATGGCGGCAACCTGATCCAGGTAGGCCCTGGCCTCGTCGGTGAGTTCCGCAGTTCCGGTGGCAAATGTGACCCCGGAGAGAACAATGGGGCTGTCGGCCGGGCAGCCCAATGTTCCGGAATCGTCTGCCGCCGGGGTTTCGGGGCAGAGGTCCAGGCGGTTCACGACTCCGTCGTTGTCGCTGTCAAGCTCGCAACCCAGCGAATCGACCGCAGCCCCGGCCACGGTATCCGGACAGGCGTCCACGGCATCGGAGACCCCGTCGTTGTCACTGTCAGTGGTCTGGAGGAGAAGTTGTTCCTTTTCTTTCTGCAGGGCCTCAATCTCCTGCTGGAGGGCCTGCAGCTGTTCGGCAAGGGCCTGCTCCCTGGACTGGCTGGTTTCCAGGGCCTCTTTGAGACCTGCGGCCTCTTCCTGGAGGGCGGCCAGCTCCTGCCTGGTGGTTTCCAGCGCGGTCAGCTTCTGCTCAAGCTCGGTAAGGATCGATTCCTTTTCCGCCAGGGCGGCCTTGAGTTCATCGATCTGTGCAGCCTCGCTCCTGGCCGCTTCCAGCTGCCCACTCAGCTGCTCGTCCATGGCTTCCAGTGTGGCGATTTTCTCCTGCAGGGCGACAATGGCCTCCTGCCTGGTCTGCAGTTCCGCCTTGAGCTCATCGATCTGCGCGGCTCGGGTTCTGGCTTCTTCAAGCTGGCTGGCCATTTCTTTGCCGGCGTTTTCCAGGGAAGCAATTTTGAGCTGCAGGGCAGCGATGTCCTCTTCCCTGGTTTTAAGCTCGGCTTGAAGCTTATCGATCTGCGCAGCCTTACTCTGTGCCTCCTCCAGCTGGGTTTTCAAGTCCTGGCTGGTGGTTTCCAGATCAGCCAGTTGTTCCTGCACCTCCTGCAGCTGGGCCGCCAGCGCTTCCTTTTCGGCAAGAACGGCCTGGCTGGTAGCCTGGATCTGCTGAAGGGTGTCATTTTTTTCCTTCAGAAGCAGCTGCAGCTGCTCCACTTTCTCGGTGAGAACCGGAACATTGGCTGCCGCTTCGGTCTTTTCGGCGATAACTGCCTTGGCATTCTCCAGGGATTGGGTCAGCTCTTCGATACGGGCTGTCTTTTCATCCAACTGGGCCTGGAGCTGCTCTTTTTCAGTCTGCAGGGCGGTCAGTTCCTGTTGCACTCTGGCCAGTTCCTCCTCGGTCGAAGCCAGCTTGGAAGTCACGGAACTCTGGGTCTCGCGGGCCGTGGCCAGTTCGGCCTCAAGATCGCTGATCCTGGCTCTGGCCTCTTCAAGCTCTTCGCCAAGGGCCCGGGCCGCGGCCAGCTCTTCCTCAAGCGAGGCGATCTTTGCCTCGGAAGCAGTGAGCTTTTCGGTGAGCCCGGCCACCTGGCCGGTCAGTTCGTCGATTTTTGTCAGGGCCTCGGTTAACGCTGTCTTCTTTTCGGCAAGCGTTGCCTTGACCGTCTCCAGCTCCTGGGCGGCGCCACGGGCTTCATCCAGTTGAGCGGTCAGTTCCTGAACCTGGGTTTCAAGATTCTGTTTTTCGCTCTCCAGGTTGGCAAGCGTGGTGTTCAGTTCGTCAAGTTCCGAGGTTTTTCTTTCCAGCTCGGCAGCACACTGGTCTTTGGCCTCGGTGGTCCTGGCCAGCTCCTCATCCTTGACAGTGATGACCTGTTCCAGGCGCTCCTTTTCTTTCTGCAGCTCGGCTATCTGGTTGTTTGCCTCTTCCAGACGACTGTTCTTGTCGGCCAGGTCGGCTTCCTGTCGTTCGATGGTGGCCCTGGCTGCATCCAGTTCGCTCTGCAGGGCGTCGCGGGAGGCAATGGTATCTGCCAGCTTGCCCTTGAGCTGGTTCATCTCGTTATCCCAGACAATCCTGGACTCGGTGAAGGCCACAATCTGGCGCACCAGCCGCTTGCCCTCTTCCATGGCCTCCTGCTCTGCCTGACGGGCTTTGGCAAGCTCAGTGCGGAGCGACTCCATAGCATCCATGGCCGCCTTCTTTTCCTCTTCGGCACGGGAGGCCCGCTGCTCGAGTTCCTGGATCTGGCTGGCTTTGGCCTGCAGCTCCTGCTGCAGCGTGGCAAGCTGGGCCTGGGCCTCGGCTAGGGCCTGGCGGCTCTGGGTGAGCTGTTCTTCCAGGGTGTTGGCTTCCATCTCCGTGGGAGCGATCAGCTTGCTGCGTTCCTGGCCGTATTTGAACATGGCCTCGGCTTTGAGCTCGGCCCGTTTACGAGCCGCCTTGAGGACCGCCACCCTGGACAGGGTGTCGCTCAGCTTGGCCCGAAGCGTGCCGATCTCGCCAAGCTGTTTCTGGATGGTCTCCCGGAGAGAGGCCAGTTCCTCTTCCTGGCGTTGGGCGGTTTTCTCGGCTGTTTCTCTGGCAAGTTGTGCTTCGGCCAGGGATTTTTTCAGCTGATCAATGGTGTCTTCAGCCGTCACCAGGTTGGCCTCGGCCTGCTGCACCCGCAGTGACAGGGCCTGGATGCGGTCGTTGGCGGTCATCAACCCTTCGGCTTTGTTCTCCAGGTCGGCCCGGACTTTTTCCAGGTGGTTGGTGATGATCTCGGCCTTGCGCAGTTTCTGCTGCAGGGTGGCGTTTTGCTGGCGGAGCGAGGCAAGGATGGTCTGGGTATCTTCGAGCTCGGCAATCTTGAGCTCAAGCTCCTTTTCAAGATTCGCTATCCGTTCCTTGAGTACGGCCGTCTCCTGGCAGCTTCTGTTGGTGTGCTGTTTGGATGCCAGGGCCTGGTCACGGGCTTCGCTCAGAATCTGAATCTGCTGCTGGAGCTTGGCGATCTCCGCATCCCGGACGACAATTTCTTTTTTCAGGGCATCGATATCCGCACCGGTGTTGTCCTGATGAAGGCGGTCCTGCAATCTGGCTTTGAGTTCGGCAAGTTGTCCGCGGGCGGTGCGCAGCTCCTGTTCCCTCGAGGCAAGATCTTCACGGGCAGCATTGAGCTGGTTACGCAGGGCTGCGAGTTGTTTTTCCTTCTCCGCGTTCTCGGCCTTTTGGCTGGCCAGCAGTTTTTGCTGTTCCTGCAGGGTCAGAATTTCCTGTCTGGCCTCGTTGAGCCGGGCCTTGCACTTTTCAACCTGGCTGTTGCAGTCAGCCAGGGCCGCGCTGTGTTCCTGCACCACCGCCTGGTGCCCGGACGCGGCTTTGGGGTATTTACGGACCTGCTTGCCATGGTATATGGCAAGGAAAATATAGACGATGATTCCGGCGATGATCAGAGCTGTGGTGCGTGGTTTCATGGCATTTGTATTGTTGTGCTGGTTGGTGTCGTTATTACCTGTTGCCCTGGCTTGAGTATCAGCGTTGCCAGGGGGGGCAGGGTCAGGCGCAGGCGATGGCGGAATCCGTGGCAGGATTCGTCGGTGGCGGTCAATTCGCCGCCGTTTTGCACATTGCTGCCCCAGTAGACATCCAGGTCACTGTTGACAAGCTCCCTGTAACAGCCCCCTTTGGGAACACCGATACAGTAATTTTCACGAACAATCGGTGTGAAATTGGCTATGATAACCAGGAAGTCATCCCTGTTCCCGGCATAGCGTATATAGGAAAAGACCGAGTTGTCAGAATCGCTGGCATCGATCCAGCTGAAACCCTCCCAGTCGAAATCGTTTTCAAAAAGTGCTGGCTCGGCCTGGTACACCAGGTTGAGGTCCCGAACATACCGTTTGAGACCCTTGTGATTGTCTGCCTCAAGAGACGTCCAGTCCAGGCTTTTGTCGTAGTTCCACTCCTGCCACTGGCCGAATTCACACCCCATGAAGAGGAGTTTCTTGCCCGGGTAGGTCCACATGAAACCGAGATAAGCTCGAAGGTTGGCGAATTTCTGCCAGTCGTCGCCGGGCATCTTGTTGATCAGAGATCCCTTGCCGTGCACCACCTCGTCGTGGGAGATGGGCAGGACAAAGTTTTCCTGAAAGGCATAGAGAAGGCCGAAGGTCATTTCATTGTGATGAAATTTGCGGTGGATGGGATCGTGGCTCATGTATCGGAGCGTGTCGTGCATCCAGCCCATATTCCATTTCATGCTGAAACCCAGCCCGCCGAGATAGGTGGGACGGGAGACCATGGGCCAGGATGTGGATTCCTCGGCAATGGTGAGGATTCCCGGGAAATTGCCATGGACCACCTCGTTGGTTTTTCTCAGAAACGAGATGGCGGCGAGATTTTCCCGGCCTCCATATTCGTTGGGCACCCATTGTCCCTCTTCGCGGGAATAATCAAGATAGAGCATGGATGCCACAGCATCAACACGTAATCCGTCTATGTGATACTTGTCAAGCCAGAACAGGGCATTGGAGATAAGAAATGAACGTACCTCGTTGCGGCCATAGTTAAATATCATGGTGCCCCAGTCCTGGTGTTCTCCCTGGCGGGGGTCGGCATGGGCGTAGAGATGGGTGCCGTCGAAATAGTTGAGGCCGGCGCCGTCTTTTGGAAAATGGGCTGGAACCCAGTCGAGGATGACACCGATACCGGCCTGATGACACTGGTCAACAAAGTACATGAAGTCGTGCGGGGTGCCAAAGCGACTGGTGGGCGCAAAGAAGCCAAGGACCTGGTAGCCCCAGGAGCCGTCAAAGGGGTGTTCGGCAATGGGCATCAGTTCGATATGGGTGTAGCCCATGTCGACCACGTAGGGAATCAGGGTGTCGGCCAGTTCCCGGTAGGTGAGGTAGCGCAGGCCCCAGGTCTCATCGGGAATCCGGCGCCAGGAGCCGGCATGGATCTCGTAAATGGAGAGCGGACGGTCCAGTCCCTGGCGTGCGGCCCGTTCCTCCATCCACTGGTTGTCGTTCCATGTGTATCGGTCCAGGTCGATGACAAGAGAACCGGTCCGCGGACGCAGCTCCATGCCGAAGCCATAGGGATCGGATTTGTCGAAGATCTGTCCATCGGCAGCAGTGATCCGATACTTGTAGATGGTGAATTCGCTGATGCCGGGTACGAACAGAGTCCAGATGCCCGAATCGCTGGAGTGCATGGGGTGGCTGGTGGTGTCCCAGCCGTTGAAGTCGCCGATGATCGAAACCTGGCGGGCATTGGGTGCCCAGACGGCAAAGGCCACACCGTCCTGGCCGTGCATGGTCACCAGGTGGGCTCCCATCTTTTCATAGGTTCGCTCGTGGGTACCCTCGGCAATGAGATAGGTGTCAAAGTCGCTGAGCCACAGTGGTGCAACAGGCAAGGCTTGTGGTATGGAAGGTGGCATTATGGACTAACCTCTGGTTTGATCACTATTAATCAGGCACTTTGCATTTGTAATGCAAGCAGACGAAAATGTCATGGAATTTTAGCTGATTTTGTGCTCAGTTGTTTAATTTCATTATCAATTCAACTTAAGCGGGATACATACGGAATTGAACATACTCCTTTTTAAAGACACGGAAATTAAAGGAACCAGGCTTAAGCTGGCCGACCACCGGGCTGAGCATGTGCGGAAAATTCTCAAGCTGGGTCCCGGTAATACCCTGCGGATCGGGATGATAAACGGCCGCCGCGGCACCGGCAGGATCCTCTCTGTGGATGAACAGAAGGTGGAACTTGAGGTGAGTCTTGACCAGGAGCCCCATCCAGAGCCGGAAGTGAGCCTGATCCTTGCCCTGCCGCGGCCGATCATGGTTCAGCGTATCTTCAAGCAGGCCGCCACCATGGGCGTCCGGGAGCTGCACCTGATCCGTTCCCGCCGGGTGGAAAAATCTTTTTTTCATTCGCCGGTGCTGCAACCGGAAAAAATTCAGGCTCTGCTCATCGAAGGGCTTGAGCAGGCCACCGACACCCGGCTGCCCAGTGTCCATGTCCACCATTATTTCAAGCCCTTTATCGAGGAGGTGGCCCCGACCCTTGCGGGCAGGAAGCTGTTGGCCGATCCCGGGGCCCGGCAGTCTCTGCCCGAGGTATTTGGGGCCCTCCACCCTGCCGGGTCGGGTGATGATTCCGGCCGCAGGGAAGGGGAGAACCGGCCGGCCCGTGCGCCTTCCTGCCCGGTGGTCCTGGCCATTGGTCCGGAAGGGGGCTGGAACGAGTTCGAGATAGAGATGTTTGCCAGGCTCGGTTTTGCTCCTTTTACCCTGGGACCGCGGATCCTGCATGTGGATACCGCGGTGGTGGCCCTGCTGGCCCAGATCAGCCTGCTTCAGGATTTGAACCGCTGAGCGATCCTGGCGGTGACCACGGTGAACTCGGGCAGACGGAGCATGTGCAGGATCAATCCATAAACCACGGCCCCGGTACCTATCAGGAGAATGATACCGGCCAGCTGCGCCGGAATCCCGCCTGTCAGCCAGCCGGCAAGCAGGTTGCGAAGCCAGTATACTGCCGAGGCCATGACCAGGGTGGCAACGAGAATCTTGCCGGTCCCGGCCCCCAGATAGGCCAGGGAAAATCCTTTGAGTTTTCTGTAGAGCATGGTGCCGAGGAAGAGAAAGTTCAGGGCCATGGTGCAGGAGGTGGACAGGGCGATGGCCTGGTGCTGGAAGGTACTGATGGTCAGGGAGATGATGAGGATGTTGGCCGCCACGGCCAGAAAACTGCCCACCACCGGGTACCTGGTGTTGTTCAGGGCATAGAAGACCGGGACCATTATTTTGACCGCCGAGTAGGCGAACAGGCCATAGGCGTAGTAAGTGAGAGCCTCGGCGGTGCGCACGGTGTCAAAGGCGGTGAAGGCGCCATGCTCGAAGATAAGGCGAATAATGGGCTCGGCCAGGAGAATCAGCCCGGCGGTGGCGGGAATGGTCAGGCTGAAGACCATGACCAGCGAGGAGGTGAAGGTCTCCCTGAGCCCCTCCATATCCCCGAGGGCTGCCTGTCTGGCCAGGATCGGCATGGCGGCGATGGACAGAGCCACCCCGAAAACCCCGATGGGCAGCTGGACCATGCGGAAGGCGTAGTTGAGCCACGAGACCGAGCCCTCGGCGCATGAGGCGGCAAAGTTGGTGTTGACAAAGATATTGATCTGGGTGGCGGACAGGCCGATAGTGGCCGGCAGCATCAGGTAGAGGATGCGCCGCAGACCGGGATCGCGCAGGTTGAGGCGTGGTGTGAAGCGAAACCCGGTTTTTTTCAGGCTCGGCAGCTGGATGGTAAGTTGCAGGAATCCCCCGATCAGGGTGCCCACCGCCATTCCGGCGATGGCCGGCTGGCCCAGGCGGGGAAAGAGCAGGGCCAGGCTGGTGCCGCCGATGATGGAGCCGAGGTTGAAAAAACTCGAGGCCATGGCCGGGACGAAAAACCGGCCCCTGGTGTTGAGAATCCCCATGACCACTGCCGCCAGGGCGATAAAGATGAGAAAGGGGAACATGATCCTGGTCAGGAGAACGGTCAGGTCGGTCTTGCCGACGACAAGCGCAAAATCCGGGGCCAGCAGATTGACAATGGGCTGGGCCAGATAGATTCCCGCCAGGGTCAGCAGGCTGAGCAGCAGGGTGATAAAGACCAGCAGGTTGGAGGCCAGCCGCCAGGTGGCCTCGGCTCCCTTGTTGGTGTCGTAGTCGGAAAAAACCGTGACAAAGGCGGCCGACAGGGCTCCCTCGCCGAACAGGTCCCGGAGGAGATTGGGAATCCGGAAGGCGACCACAAAGGCATCGTAGGCATAGCCGGCCCCGAACAAGGTGGCAAAGACCTGCTCCCGAACCAGGCCAAGCACCCGGCTGCACATCACCGCCCCGCTCACCGCTCCAGCTGATCTGGCTATTTTTCCGGTGGAACCGCTTGGTTTTCCTTTCATTTCAAAATCCGGGAACTGTTTGGAAAATCAGAGGTTATTGCTTGACTTTGCAGGGATAATGAGAATATAACACTTTCATTGCCGGTCAAATGGTTACCATCGTCAGGCAAAAAGAGAAAGCTATTTTCCATCATCAGCAAGAAGAGAAACAAGGAGCATGGTGAAAACAGGTCGGGACCGATACCAGCAGGTTCCGCCTGGAGGAGGAGATGAACCTGTCGGTTGTTAAGAAACAGATATAATCGCCCGCTTCGGGCGTGTTTTCTTGAAGAATCATTCGTTCGTTGGAGGGTTCCATGCAGGACGTGAAACAGATCAGGAATACGGTAATTCTCGGACATGGCAATAGTGGCAAGACAACTCTTGCGGAGGCCCTGCTGTTTACCTCCGGGGCCATCAAACGTCTGGGCAAGGTGGACGACGGAACATCCTGTATGGATTTTGAGCCAGAAGAAACCAAGCGGCATATCTCCATCGGTGCGGCGTTCAATCACCTCAACTGGAAAAAAAACGAGGTCTTTTTGATCGACACTCCCGGTGACGACAACTTTGTCAACGAGGCCCGGTTTGCTGCCCAGGTGGCGGACAGTGCCATTCTCACCGTGGGTGCTGTTCTCGGTGTCCGCAATCAGACCGAGAAATTCGTCGAGTTTATCCAGGAGCGCAACCTGCCGCGCATCATCTGCATCACCAAGATGGACAGGGAGCGGGCTGACTTCAGTAAGACCGTGGAGCAGATAAAGCAGGAGTTCGATCTCAACCCGGTGGTCCTCTACCACCCCATCGGGGCCGAGGACAATTTCAGGGGTGTGATCGACCTGGTCCGGAATAAGGCCTGGTTCTTTGCCGCCGACGGCTCGGGTCGGGTGGAAGCCGGTGATATTCCCGACGACATGGCCGACGACGTGTCCAGCATGCGGGAAGGTCTGATGGAATATGTGGCTGAAACTGATGACGACCTGATCGAGAAGTTTCTGGAAGAGGGTGAACTGACGATACAGGAGATGCAGGAGGGGCTGGTCGCCGGCGTGCAGGCTGGAAAGATCACCCCGGTCTGTGCCTGCGCCGCGCTTAACAATGCCGGGACATCGCTCATTCTCGACGCCGTGGTGGACCTGCTGCCCTCGCCGGATCAGCGTCCGGCCATGGTCGGCACCGATCCCCGGACCGGTGACCTGGTCGAGCGTTTTCCCAGTGTGGACGAACCGTTCTCGGCCCAGGTCTTTAAGACCATCACCGATCCCTTTGCCGGCCGGTTGACCATCTTCCGGGTTTTTTCCGGCGTACTGAAAGGCGACAGCTTCTATAATTCCACTAAGGAAGTATCCGAGCGGTTCGGCCATCTCTTTACCATGGACGGCAAGGAACAGACCCAGGTGGAGCAGGCTGTTCCAGGTATGGTCGTTGCCGTGGCAAAGCTCAGAGAGACCGAGACCGGCGATACCCTGTGCGACGAGACGGCCCCCATTCTTTACGAGCCCCTGGAACCCATGGAAACTGTCATCTCATACGCGATCAGCGCCAGGAAAGGGGACGAGGAAAAACTCTTCTCCTCCATCACCAGGATGCTCGATGAAGACAAGACTCTAAAACTTACCCGTCAGCACCAGACAAAAGAAACTTTGATCTCCGGTGTCGGTCAGGTGCATCTCGAGGTCATCGGCGAAAAGCTCAAGCGCAAGTTCGGAGTGGAAATGGAGCTGCGGGTACCAAAAGTGCCCTATCAGGAGACTATCAAAGGCAAGGCCCGGGTTCAGGGCAAGCACAAGAAACAGTCCGGTGGTCGCGGCCAGTACGGCGACTGCTGGATCGAGATGGAACCATTGCCGCGGGGAGGAGGATTCGAGTTTGTCGACAGGATCGTCGGTGGCGTGATTCCCCAGCAGTACCGTCCTGCAGTGGAAAAGGGTATCCTTGAAGCCATGGAAAAAGGCGTGTTGGCAGGCTATCCGTTTGTCGATGTCAGGGTCTTCCTGGTGGATGGATCTTATCACACCGTAGATTCATCAGAAATGGCCTTTAAAATCGCGGGTTCGATTGCTTTTAAAAAGGCAGCCATGGAGGCCAATCCCATTCTTTTGGAACCGATCATGGAGTTGACCGTGCGGGTGGACAAGGATTATGTGGGCGATATCATGGGCGACCTGAATAGCCGCCGCGGCAAGGTTCTGGGCATGGATTCTGCGGATAAGTATGAAATAATCAATGCCCACGTACCTCAGTCCGAGATTATGATGTATGCCCCTGATTTGACTTCCATGACCGGTGGTCGAGGTTCATTTTCGGTCAAGTTTTCCCACTACGAGGAAGTGCCGGCTCACCTGGCCGAGAAGATTATAGCCCAGGCAGGCGCGGACGACTGAGATTCATGGGTGTGAGTAAAGAGCAGATATATACCTGCGGGATTCTGACCCTGTCGGATAAAGGGTCCCGAGGTGAACGGGAGGATACCTCCGGAGCCATGCTCCGGGAGATACTTGCAGATGCGGGTTATGATATCGTGGCTTACGAAATTATTCCCGATCGGCAGGAGCTTATCGAAACCACCCTGGTGAGCTGGGCCGATACCCGGGATATCGACCTGATCGTCACCACCGGGGGCACCGGGGTGTCGCCAAGCGACGTGACCCCTGAGGCGACCCGGAACGTGATTGATCGTGAGGTGCCGGGCATAGCCGAGGCCATGCGCCGGGCCAGTCTGGAAAAAACTGTCCAGGCCGTCTGGTCCCGTGGCATTGCCGGCATCCGCAATGAAACCCTGATCATCAACCTGCCGGGCAGCAGAAAAGCGGCCAGGGAAAACATCGAGGTTGTGCTTTTGGCTCTGCGCCATGGCCTGTACAAGCTCAAGGGTGGCAGTGCTGACTGTGGGGTGCCGGACAGCCACTGAGGCAGGAGATTGCCAATCCTCTGCACAGTCAGGAAAGGAAAAAAAGAAATCCCTGGTCCGGAGAAGACGGATCAGGGATTTCTTTTTCGTGTCGTTTGCAAAAGGGGCTGAGACAGCCTATCGGGTAATACCATCGATGGTGACCCACTGGCCGTCGGTGTCGTCTACCTTGGTGATCTCACCGATCACATAGGGCACCTCGCCCAGGGCTTGCAACTGATGGACCACGTCTTCGACAAGGTCGGCATCGACCAGTACCATCATGCCGATACCCATGTTGAAGGTCCGGTACATCTCCTGGATAGATATGTTGCCTTTGTCCTGGAGAAAGGTGAATATGGGCGGCACCTCCCAGCTGTCCGGTTCAATGACGGCCTTACAGCCGCCGGGCAAGATACGGGGCACGTTATCAATGAAGCCGCCGCCCGTGTTGTGGATCAGGCCGTTGATCTTGAAGTTACGCAGTATCTTGAGCAGGGACTGAACGTAGATTCGGGTGGGCCGCAGGAGCTCTTCTCCCACAGTACAATCCAGTTCTTCGATCTGGTCATCCACGCTGAGCCCCAATTCTTCGAAGAAGATCTTGCGGACCAGGGAATAACCGTTGGAGTGCAGCCCGGACGAGGCCAAACCGATGATCTTGTTGCCCACCCTGATATCACTGCCATCGATAATGGCGTTGCGGTCCGCAATGCCGACTACAAATCCGGCAAGGTCATAGTCGCCCGGCTGGTACAGGCCCGGCATTTCTGCGGTTTCCCCGCCAATGAGGGAGCATCCGGAGATTTTGCATCCCTTGGCAATTCCCTTGACCACATCGGTAGCCACCTCCAGGTCAAGGCTGGAGACGGCAAAGTAATCAAGAAAAAAGAGTGGTTTGGCGCCGCTGACCACCACATCGTTTACACACATGGCCACAAGATCGATACCAATGGTGTCGTGTCTGTTGCACATCTTGGCGATATTGAGCTTGGTGCCAACACCATCTGTCGAAGCTATGAGGACCGGGTCTTCATAGCCGGCATTGCCGATGGCAAAAAGTCCGGAAAAACCGCCGATATCACTGAGGACTCCCCTCCCGTGAGTATCGGCAACAATGTTTTTTATCCGGGATATAAAGGCATTACCCTTGTCGATATCGACTCCGGCTTCGCTGTAACGCGATGTTGAAGGTGAATCTGTCATGGATGAGTAGTGTTATAGAATGTCAGAAGAAAGAGAGAAAAATATAAAAAATTGTCTGCCAGCCCTTTCAGACCGACAGGGTTGTATGATGTTTTTGAATCTTTTATAATATTTTTTTTTCGTTGTGTTGTCAATATGTTTGTCTGCTCGTTGCAACACTGTCGGGCATCTGGTAGTCTGGAACCATGAAACTGCTCGTAACTCTTATCGGCCTGATTCTGATCCTGGAAGGATTGCCCTATGTTGCCTCGCCCGAGGCCATGCAGAGCTGGCTCAAGCAGCTCACCGAGATGCGTCCGGAGCATCTGCGGCTCATGGGGATCCTTGCCATGGCCATTGGTTTTTTTCTCTGTTTCCTGGCCCAGCGCTCCGGCCTTCTGGGGTGACAGCCCTGCTCTCCCTTTTGTCCTCGATTCATATGGTCCCGGCATTTTAATGTTTGACTTTTTCGCAGCTCCGTTGCTAAAATACAAAATTTTTCATTCATCGGCAGAACCCAACAGCCGACGGCCAGCTTCAAGGAAACAGACCCATGGAAAAATCACCCAAACGCGAAATGATTGGCACCGAGGGGAGGGTGCTGTTCGAAACTCTGCGGCGTCTGCACCGTAAGGGAGCTGTCGGCAATATCAGGAAACTGGTTCTCAAGACCCACCCCGCCGATCTTGCCTGGGTTTTCAGGTCGCTCACTCCGATTGAGCGCAAGGATATTTTCGAGATCATCGCCCAGACCGACCTTGTTGCCGATTTCCTCTCCGAGCTCGACACTTTGATCATGGTCGAGCTGGTGGAAGACCTCTCTCCCGAGTTCATGGCCAAGGTGGTCACCAGGATGGCTTCGGATGACGCGGCCGACCTGCTTGAAGCCCTGCCCAACGACATCGCGGTGGAAATCCGGCGCCACATGCAGGTGGACGACCGGCATGAAGTGGAGGAGCTGCTCAAGTACGATCCCGAAACCGCCGGTGGTCTCATGTCCACCGATTTCATGTACCTGGATGAGGATCTCACTGTCGAGGAGGCGATCAGGAAGGTACAGAAACGCAGCGAAGAAAAAGAGATGGTCTTCTATCTCTATATCACCCACGGCGACGGTCAGCTCTCCGGAGTGCTTTCTCTGCGGGAACTGCTCCTCCACCCGCCCCATCGCAAGCTCAAGAACATCATGAACCGCAATGTCATCTCGGTCACCACGGATACCGACCAGGAAGAGGTGGCCCACGTGGTTTCCCAGTATAACCTTCTGGCGGTTCCGGTTGTTGATGCCACCTACAAGCTGGTCGGTATCGTTACTGTCGACGATGTCATCGACGTTATCCGTGAAGAGGCCACTGAGGATTTCCTGCAGATGGCCGGTGCCGGCAGGGAGCGTGAGATTCTTCTCAAACCACTGCACCAGAAGATTCTTCTCCGGGCACCGTGGCTGTTCGCTTCCTGGATCGGTGGGGTAACGGCCATGTTCATTATTAATTCCTTTCAGTATGAGCTGCAGAAGGTGTTGGCCCTGGCCTCATTTATTCCGATCATCGCCGGCATGGGTGGCAATATTGCCACCCAGTCCTCCACCATTGTCGTCCGGGGGCTGGCCACCGGCCGGATCAACATGCAGCATTTTTTTCCCGTGGTTATCAAGGAGTTCCTGGTCGGTATCGTTCTTGGAGCGGTGTTCGGCACTCTGCTCGGGTTTCTCGCCCATTTCAAATATGCCGATCCGTTCTATCTCGGGGTTGTGGTGGGTGTCTCGGTTTTTGCGGTCATGACCATGGCCGCCACCGTGGGCACCGTTGTTCCGCTGATACTCAAACGGCTCAACATCGATGCGGCCATTGCCACAGGCCCTTTTATAACAACCACGATAGATATACTTGGTGTATCGTTATTTTTCATGGTGGCAAAGACATTGCTCGGTCTATAGGAGGATCATGCCTTGAAATGGCACCCTGCCGGTTTAAACAGAGGAAGAGTCCATCCGGTCCTGTTGCTGGTTATTGTTCTGATTGGCGGCTGGCTGGTCTATCAGGGATTGCAGCGTCCGGGACTTGATCCCAATGCGACTCCGCGGGTGGTGGTGGCGCGGGGTGACCTGGCCGAAGACGAGAAAAACACCATCGAGATTTTCCAGAATGCTTCTCCGTCGGTGGTCTACATCACCACCCTGACCGTCCGGCGGGGCATCTTCTCCCTTAACGTCTATGAAATTCCCCAGGGTACCGGTTCCGGATTCATCTGGGACAAAGAGGGGCGTATTGTCACCAATTTCCATGTCATCAAGGATGCCAGCCGGATAGAGGTCACCCTGGCCGACCACTCCACCTGGAAAGCGGTTTTGGTGGGTGCGGCTCCTGACCGGGACCTGGCAGTCCTGCAGATCTCGGCCTCACCCTCCAAACTCACCCCCATCCCCATCGGCGAATCCCATAACCTGATGGTGGGGCAGAAGGTCTTTGCCATCGGCAATCCCTTCGGCCTGGACCAGACCCTGACCACCGGCGTGGTCTCGGCCCTTGGCCGGGAGATCACCTCGGTCACTGGCCGGACCATCCATGATGTAATCCAGACCGATGCGGCCATCAATCCCGGCAACTCGGGCGGACCACTGCTGGACAGCGCCGGCCGGCTCATTGGTGTCAATACCGCTATCTACTCGCCGTCCGGCACCAGTTCGGGAATCGGTTTCGCCGTTCCTGTGGACGAGGTGAACAAGGTCGTGCCCCAGGTTATCCGCACCGGCCGAATGATTCGCCCGGGCCTGGGTGTTGCTCTGGCCAACCCGCGGTTGACCAGGAGCGTCGTCGACAAGGGACTGTTGATCATGAAGGTCATGCCCGGCTCCAACGCGGACAAGGCCGGGCTGCGCGGAACCCGGCAGGTGCAGGGAGGCTATGTTCTTGGTGATATCATTGTCGGGGTCAACGGTCGGCCGGTCAACGATTACAACAGTCTGCGCGACGAACTGGAGCGCTATGACGTGGGCGATACGGTGACGATCAATATCCTGCGTGATGGCCAGCCTGTGGATGTGGACGTGATCCTTGAGGCCATGGAGTAAGCTGAAATTGCCAGGGCAGGGGACAGACTGTCCGGGTAAAAAACTGCAGGCCGGGGAGAAAGGACCAGCCGTTGGTCCGGGGTGATCACTGTCAACTCTGGCCAGCGGCTTTTCTGGTTGTACCTTCCGGTCAGCGGGGCAGTTGCTCTGTCTGCTTTTGCGGGTACTGGCATCAGGTCCGCTGCTTGCGTCCGGTTTTGATTCTGGCCAGCTCCCGCATATCCTTGGTCTTGTCCGACTCGTCAACGATTTCCCGGCCAATGATCTCCTCAATGACATCCTCCATGCTGATCACTCCGGTGACAGAGCCGTATTCATCCACCACCACAAAGAGATGCTGGTGACGTTCGAAAAAATCGATAAACACCCGGTTGAGCGGTGCGGTTTCCGGAACGAAGTGGACCGGATGCATGATCTTGGCGAGTTTCAGGTTGTAGCGGTTTTCCGCTGCGGCCATGTACACATCCTTGCTCAGGACAATGCCGACCACTTCATCGAAATCCCTGTCATAGACCGGTACCCGGCTGTGCATGCGCCATTCATCTTTCAGCTTGGCAGCCTCGCCCACGGTCATGTCCTTGCTCAGGGCAAAGGTGACGGTGCGCGGGGTCATGACCTGGCGCACGGTTTTTTCCCCGAGCTGAAGGATGTTGATGATTACTTTTTCCTGTTCCGTCTCGATTTCACCTGATTTGCGGCTCAGACGGGCGATGGTCCGCAACTCCTCGGCCGAGACCTGGCTTGTGGACCGTTTGGGGATGAGTCGGGTTACAGCCTGGCAGATCAGGATAATGGGCTGCAGCACAATGACCATCCAGTGGAGGGGGGTGGCGATATAAGGCGCCAGGCTGCGGTTGAATTCGACCCCGATGGTCTTGGGAAGAATCTCTGAAAGAAAGAGAATGGCCAGGGTGAAGAAGATCGAAAACCAGAAGACGTTCTGTTCCCCAAGGACCGCGGCGGCCGCGGCTCCGGCCACAGCTGCGCCCGTGGTGTTGGCAATGGTGTTCAAGGTGAGGATGGCGGTGATGGGCTGGTCTATGTTCTGCTTCAGCTTCCTCAGTGTGCTGGCGCTGCGTGGATGGGTTTTGGCTATGAGTTCCACATGGCTGAGCGGCAGGGAATAGAGCACCGCTTCGAAAACCGAGCACATGGCTGAGATGGTAATGGCCAGGCTGACGGCCACAACGAGTTCAATGAGCAAAAGGAACCTCCATTCGATTTTTTCTGTCCGCAGCGGAATTACCTAAAGATCGGGAAAAACGGACGGGCCTTTGGTGTCTTCCGCCTGCCTCTGTTGAATCTTGTATGGTAAACCGGAATTATATCCAGATTCACTGGCAGATGCTATCCTGTTGCGCGAAATATTGATGATGCCGGCTCGGTAACCGGATGACAGGCAATTGACTTGCGCGGGGAAAGCAGTGTACAACAAGACGAGGCCTGTCCCGGCCCCGCTTTTACCAGGCTGTTATAACCCCTGAAAAAAAGAACACTTAAAGGTTGCCATGATACAGACGACATCCCGTGATCCCCATTCTCTCTCTTCGGACATTCTGGTTTATTTTGTCGCTGAAACCGGCAGGAAAACACCGGACTGTCCTGATTCAGATATCCGTAAAATACTGAGGCTTCCCTGGAAAAAAGGTGATTTTGGCGGCAAAGAGGGTCAGGTTTTTTTGATCTATCCGTCAATGGCTGCCGGGTTGCACAAAAAGGACATAAGGGCTGGCCGTATTCTCCTGGTCGGTCTTGGAAAACCGGAGAAAGTGGACAGTGCCAAACGTGAACAGCTCCGGAAGGCTGCCGGCACAGCGGTCCGGAAGGGGATCGATTTAAAGGCAGAGGACATTGTGGTGGTTCTGCCCGACTCGGTGGGTCTGCCATCGAGCCAGTTGGCGGAATGCGTGACTGAGGGTCTGATTCTTGGCAACTACCGGTTCGACAAGTACAAGACAGGTGCCGAAGATGAAAATGGAGCCAGAGCGGTCAAGCGATTTGCACTCCATCCAGGCTCCCATGGTGAGTCGGCGGTGCGGAAAGGCATGATCCGTGGACGTCATGCGGCGCTGGCGGCCTGCATGGCGAGGGATATGGCCAATGAGCCTGGAAATGGCTGGACTCCGGAGAGATTTGCTCTCTATGGCAACCGCCTCGCCAGAGAATATGGGCTGCGGTGCAAGGTGCTCGACAAACAGGATATGGAAAAACTCGGCATGGGTGGTATCCTTGCTGTCAACCAGGGTTCGGCCACCCCGCCCAGGCTGGTTATCCTTGAATACCGGACCAGGAAAAAAAATCCCACCCTCATGCTGGTCGGTAAGGGCTTGACCTTTGATTCCGGCGGAGTCAGCCTGAAACCGGCTTCCGGTATGGAGGAGATGAAATATGACATGTGCGGCGGGGCGGCGGTGATGGCGGCCATGGAGGCCATTGCCAGGGAAAAGCCGTCAGGGATCAACGTGGTTGCCCTGGTTCCGGCCACCGACAACATGCCCAGCGGCACTGCCACCAAGCCCGGTGACATAATCACTCACTACAACGGCAAGACCAGCGAAATAATTAATACCGACGCCGAAGGGCGGCTGATACTGGCCGATGCCCTGGCCTACGGGGTGGAAAAATTCAGGCCCGAAGCGGTGGTGGATCTGGCAACCCTGACCGGCGCGGTTATTATCGGCCTTGGCCATCACCATACCGGTTTGCTGGCCAATAACGACCAGCTGGCCGACCAGCTGCTGAGGGCTGGTGAGCTTGCCGGTGAACCCCTTTGGAGGTTGCCGCTGGGCAGGGAGTATCGCAAACAGCTCAAATCCGAGGTGGCGGATCTGAAAAATACAGGCGGTAGACCCGCAGGGACAATCACCGCGGCCTGCTACCTGGAGGAATTTGTCGGTGAGGTTCCCTGGGCCCATCTTGATATCGCAGGAACAGCTTGGAATTTCACAGAAAAATCTTATATTCCAAAAGGTCCTTCCGGGATCGGTACCCGGACGATCATCAACCTGGTGCGGTCCTGGAAAAATCTCAGTCAGCCAGGGGATGGGAAAGATTGACAAGGGCAGGGCTGTTCAATATGTTGCCCTGACAGATGACAGTGTGTACAACATATTTACACATATTTGCCGGTATTCGTGAATTTGAGGTGAGAGCATGGCGAAACGTATAGGAATTACCGTATCCAGACAGCTTATGGATTGCCAGAAACTGCACCCGGAGGCAACCGGTGAGCTGACAGGTCTGCTCAGTGAACTGATTGTCGCGGCCAAGATTATCTCCGCCGAGGTCAACATGGCGGGGCTGGCCGATATTCTGGGTCAGTCGGGCAAGACCAATGTTCAGGGTGAAGATGTGCAGAAACTTGACGAGTTCGCCAACTCCACCATCAAACGGCGCATGGAGCAGTGCGGCTATATCTGCGTGATGGCCTCCGAGGAAGAGGACGGCATCATCCCTGTGCTTGATGGCTACGAGGGGAAGTATTCACTGGCCTTTGACCCGCTGGACGGCTCGTCCAATATAGATGTCAATGTCTCCATTGGGACGATTTTTTCTGTCCACCGTCGTCTCAGTGACGGCAAACAGGGTACCGAGGAGGATCTGCTGCAGCCGGGCAGGGTGCAGGTCGCGGCCGGCTATATCATCTATGGCTCTTCAACCATGCTGGTCTACACCACTGGCGATGGTGTGCACGGCTTTACCCTGGATCCCAGCGTGGGCGAGTTTTTCCTCTCTCATCCTGATATCAGGATTCCCTCCCGGGCCAGGTACTATTCGGTCAACGAGGCCTACACCAACTACTGGCACGAACCGACCCGCCGCTATATTGACTATGTCAAGACCATCGACAAGGAGACCGGCCGACCCTACAGCCTGCGCTATATCGGTTCTCTGGTGGCCGATTTCCATCGCAACCTGATAAGCGGCGGTATTTTTCTCTATCCCCGGGATAAAAAATCCACCGCCAAGACCGAGGGGAAACTGCGGCTCCTCTACGAGGCCGCTCCCATGGCCATGATCGTCGAGCAGGCCGGCGGCCGGGCGATAACCGACGACGGACGTGATATTCTCGATATTCAGCCCACCAGTCTGCATCAGCGGGTACCGCTCATCATCGGTTCCAGGGAAGATGTGGACCTGGCGGAAAAGTTTTTCACCGGCAATGTGGACTGAAGCACCCGGAGAGGGTGAACCAGGTTTTTCAGACTGGGCCGGTGGAACCGGGTCAGTGTTTCTCTTTGTTTTCAAGATTATTTTGTGGAGGTAAGAATGAAGATTCTGACAAGAGCTGTTGTTGCCCTCGCGGTCCTGGCCATGCTGGCAACCCCTGCGCTGGCCCAGAAAACCGTGAAATGGAAACTGGCAATGACCTGGCCTTCAACCCTTACACCCCTGGCCTCTCCACCCCTGCGGCTTGCCGAGATGGTCAGGGAAATGAGTGGCGGCAAGTTCATCATCAAAGTGGAAGGCAAGGAAAAGCACAAGGCGCCGCTGGGCATTCTCGACATGGTCAAGGGTGGCCAGTACCAAATGGGCCACAGCGCGTCCTACTACTGGAAGGGCAAGGACATGAGCATGGTCTTTTTTACCACCGTGCCCTTTGGCATGACCGCCTTTGAGCAGTATGCATGGTTTTATTACGGCGACGGCATGAAGTACATGCAGCAGGTCTATGACCGTTACAAGGTTTTCAGCTACCCCGGCGGCAATACCGGCGTGCAGATGGGCGGCTGGTTCAGAAAGGAGATTAAATCCCTTGATGATCTGAAGGGCCTGAAGATGCGAATTCCCGGCCTGGCTGGAGAGGTGTTTGCCAGGCTGGGCGTCAACGTGACCAACATCCCGGCAGGAGAGCTCTATACCTCTCTCGACCGGGGCACCATCGACGCCCTGGAGTGGGTTGGACCGGGTATGGACATCAAGATGGGCTTCCACAAGATCGCACCCTATTATTACACCGGATGGCATGAACCGGCCTCCGAGATGCAGTTCCTGATAAACAAGCGGGCTTACAGCAAGCTGCCGCCCGAATACCAGGCCATGCTCCAGTCCGCCATGAAGGCTGTGACCTCGGAGATGTATTTCGAGAACTTTGCCGCCAGCGCCGAGGCCTGGGAGAAGATGAAGGCCGAGTACCCCAACATCAAGGTCAAGACTTTCCCCAAACCTGTTCTCAGGGCCATGAAAAAGGCTACCGACGAGGTGCTTGATTCTTATGCAGCCAAGGATCCGGTATTCAGGGAGATCCTTGAATCACAGCGGGCGTTCATGAAAAAGGCCCGTCAGTGGACCATTATCTCCGATTACAATTACATCAAGACCTGCCTTGAACTGGAAGAGAACTGATCCCTTTTTTCTCTTGCTGGAATCCTGGTTTTCCGCCCTGTCAGATCACCTTTGACAGGGCGGATCTGGTTTTGATCCCGATAGGTCCTTTTTGTGGATACAGTAACAGGTCATGCTGGATTTCTTTGAAAAGATAATAAGAAAAATGGTGAATGGAGTGGGCCGGATTTTGTCGGTACTTCTCCTGCTCATGGTCTTCAATGTCTCCTGGGACGTGATGATGCGCTACATGTTCCATAATTCCTCGGTGGGCATGCAGGAGATGGAGTGGCACCTGTTCTCGGTCATCATCCTCTTTGGTATCTCCGTGGCTCTCAAGGACGAGGGGCATGTCCGGGTGGACTTTCTGTTTGATAAATTCAGTCCGCGCAAAAAGGCGATTGTCAACATCATCGGCACCATGTTCTTCCTCATCCCCCTGGCCCTGCTCATATTCGCCGGTTCGTTGGAATTTGTCCGCGACGCCTACGAGACTCATGAGATCTCCGAAGATCCCGGCGGGCTCCCTTTCCGTTGGGTCATCAAGGGAATGATTCCACTGTCCTTTGGGTTCCTGATTATCAGCGCCATCGGGTACATCCTTCAGAACGTCAGGAAGTTGAGAGAGATAAAATGACCGGCATCATAATGTTTTTTTTCGCCCTTGCGCTGCTCACCCTGGGCTATCCGGTGGCGTTCACCTTCGGGGCCGTGGCAATGTTTTTCGGCGCCATTGCCGCCTATATCGAGTTATTGCCCCATCCGGCGCTGGCCGCAGTGGCGGAAGAGTTTTTTCTCATGTTCTCCATGATGCCGTTTCGCATCTACTCCATCATGACCAACACCATTCTCATGGCAGTCCCGCTTTTTATCTTTATGGGTATTGTCCTGCAAAAGTCCCGGCTGGCCGAGCGGTTGCTGGAATCCATGGGGGTGCTGTTTGGCAAGGTCCGTGGAGGCCTGGCTATCTCCACAGTCCTGGTGGGAACTCTGCTGGCCGCCTCCACCGGTGTGGTTGGTGCCAGCGTGGTGGCCATGGGGGTTATTTCTCTGCCGGTCATGCTTAAGTACGGCTACTCAAAGAAGATCGCCACCGGGACAATCTGCGCATCGGGAACTCTCGGGCAGATCATTCCGCCCTCCATTGTCCTGATCATCCTGGGCGACGTGTTCCAGCTCCCGGTGGGAGACCTCTTTCAGGCCGCACTCTGGCCGGGCCTGACCCTGGTGGTCTGCTATATCTTTTATATTCTTGTCGTTGCCTTTCTGAAGCCCGGAGTGGCGCCGGCCATCGAAGTGAACCCGTATGACAGAAAGGGCTCTCTGAAGCGGGCGATTTTTGCCATCCTGCCACCCATGACCCTGATCGTGCTGGTGCTGGGATCCATCTTCGCCGGGGTGGCCACTCCGACCGAGTCCGCTTCGGTGGGGGCACTTGGCTCCATGATCCTTGCGGCCATGTATCGGAAACTGAGCTGGAAGATCGTCATGGACTCCTCCCTGGAAACCGTCAAAATCACCGCCATGGTCTTTGCCATCCTCATCGGTGCCACGGCCTTTTCCATGGTGTTTGTCTACACCGGGGCGGATTCCATAGTGGAGCAGTTCATGACCAACCTGCCCGGTGAGAAATGGGGTTTCCTGGTCCTCTCCATGGTGGCGATCATGCTGCTCGGGTTTTTTATCGATTTCATCGAAATTTCCTATATCGTGGTTCCGATCCTGCTGCCCATCGCCGATAACATCGGTATCAACCCCATGTGGTTTGCCATATTGATTGCCATGAACCTGCAGAGCTCGTTTCTTACCCCGCCCTTTGGCTTTTCTCTCTTCTACCTGAAGGGCGTCTCGCCTCCGGAGGTGCATACCACGGATATTTATAAGGGGGTCCTGCCCTTTATCTGCATTCAGGTTCTGGTGCTGGCATCCCTTGTGATCTTCCCTGGACTGTACGGATTCAAATGAACCACAGCGATCGGAAAATACTGTCAGTCACCTGTTACGGTCATTTCCTGAGCCACTGCAACATGCTGGTCTTTCCGGCCATCCTGCTGCCGCTTTCCAGCCGGCTGGGCCTGGGCATGGCCGAGACCCTGGAACTCGGGTTCTGGATGTACCTGCTGTTCGGGATTACCGCCCTGCCTTGGGGCCTGCTCTCGGACCGGTTCGGGGCCAGGCCGCTGCTGGCACTTTTCTATGTTGGCGCCGGAGTGTCGGCCCTGGCAAGTGGATTTTTCATCGACGACCCGCAGATCCTTCGCTGGACCCTGGCCGGCATCGGCCTCTTTTCCGGCATATACCATCCAGCGGGCCTGGGATGGATAGCCTGCTGCGTTTCCAGGACCTCCACCGGTATGGCCTATAACGGCATGTTCGGCAACTTGGGGCTGGCCACGGGACCACTGCTGGCCGGTCTCATCAATTGGCTCTGGGGGGAGCAGGCGGTGTACGCGGCCGTCGGACTGCTCAATCTGGCCGGGATTGTCCTCCTCTTCCAGGTCCGCACCGAGTCCCGGGAAAGACATACCAGCCACAACAGTACCAATAGCAGCGCATCCTGGTCTGGTTTTGCGGTCCTGCTGGTGGCCATGATGCTTGGTGGCATCGTCTACCGTGGCACCACGGTCACCCTGCCGTCACTCTTCGAATTAAAAGGCCAGGGTATCTATACTTCGCTCAGCGGTCTGTTTTCCGGAACCTTGTCCGGTAATGTGGTGGCCACGGTGATTACTTCCGGGCTGTACCTGGTGGGGATGCTTGGCCAATTCGTCGGCGGCAGGGTGGGGGAGATGTTCGACCTGCGCCGGGGCTATCTGGCCTTTCACCTGGTGACCATCCCGCTGGCCTTTGTTATCGGCCGGGTGACCGACGTGCCACTGGTCCTGCTTGCCACGGCCCACTCGTTTTTCCTCCTGGGGATGCAACCCATCGAGAATACGCTGGTGGCCAGGCTTACCCCGCCGGGGCTCCACAGCTCGGCCTATGGGATGAAGTTTGTCCTTACCTTCGGGGTCGGAGCCCTGGCCGTCAAGCTTGTGCACCTGGTGGAGAACAGTCGCGGGCTTGGGGCCGTGTACCCGGTCTTGGGTCTGGTGTCCATTCTCCTGGTGCTGAGCATCGTTGTTCTGACCAGAGCCACCCCCCAGTTGTCATCATCCAGGCACGGTTGAACTTGCGGCTGATTCAGGGTATGAGTGTATGTCAGGGAGCGTCCGCGAGAGAAAGCCTGCCTGACAATACGGTAATACATTGGGCAGGCGAATAGAGTTGGTCTGCAGAAGAAAGAGGTCCCGATGTCTGGGCTTGGAGGAGTACGAACGATGTGTCGTTTTCTTTTGTTTTTACGTTATGTTCCGGTGGTGATGGTCATTGTCCTGCTTTGGAGTGGTGCGGCCATGGCCGAGATCCGCTATGTCAAACCCTCGCTGGAGGTGCCGGTGCGCCGCGGCCAGGGCATGGAGTACCGGATCGTGGTGATCGTCAACGATGGCACCAGGGTCGAGCTGCTTGAAGAACAGGGTGACTGGGCCAGGATCCGCACGGAAAAGGGCAAAGAGGGATGGATTCTCAAAAGGTATCTCTCCACTGAGCCGCCCCTGGATCAGGTGGTCGCCAGGCTGAAGAAGGAAAACAGGAACCTGCTGGAAAAACAGGCCTCGTTTGAACAACGGATTGCCTCGCTCAAGGCAAGTATGCAGAAAGAGGTTGACTTATTGCAGGCAGCACTGCAGGAGAGCGAAAGTCAGAAAGACGGCTGCCTGGCCGAACTGGACACGGTTCATAAGCAGTACGAGGCCCTGAAACGGGATGCGGCTAATGTGGTGCAGACCAGGCAGCAGCTGGAAGACACCAGGCTGGAGCTGGAAGAAATCCGCCAGCGCTACCGGACCGTGGAAGACGAAAATCGGCGTTTGCGCAAAAACACCAGCATCAAGTGGTTTCTCGCCGGCAGTGGTGTCCTCCTCATTGGCTGGCTGATCGGCCTTGGCAGCGGTCAATCCCGTAAGCGCCGTTCCTCCCTTCTTTGATAGCTGCTCTGTAATCGGAGGATATTTTTCTCCGGGAGATACCGCCTCAAATCTCGGTCGGGACGGAGAGAACCATGAAAGTGCCGCCCTGTCCCGAGTCTGCCCCATACCCTTTGGAAAGGGTCTTCTTAAATAGGCGGCGCAATAGTCACCACGATCCGCATGTCCGTATCCGCCTTGACTCCGTGGGGCTCACGAATATCCGAGATCAGCATGTCCCCGGTCCTGGCAGGAATCTCTTCGTCGTTGTCCGCCAGAAAGGCCCCCTCACCCTCGATCACCAGAATGCTCAGCTGACCATCCAGGTCATGACTGTGCACCGGAAAGATGGAGCCACCCTTGATGTTGAAGTTGAGAATTTTGAAAAATTCAGAGTCGTGCAGGACAATACTTTTCATTCCCAGGGGGCTGAACTCCCTGGTCTCGTTGAGATCTATCTTTTTCATTATTTTATCCCCGGTACTGGTACAGGCAACAGCCTTTCACTTCCATGCTTCTGTGGAATCTCCATGATGTTTTATCTTACTGCCAGATTACCACAAAACCTTCCTTTATAAACCAGGAAAGATACAGCCTTGCAGCGGGTGCATTGGTGGACCCGCAAGGCCGACGGGAAAAAACTTGCGTTTCGTTTCGAGCTGGGTAAGCTGACAGGATGTTGTGCGTACTGGGACTGGCTCCCGGCTTTGCGGGGTCGCCTTGTCCTTACAAATTTTCACTGTGGGTATTGAAGCGTATGAAACGATTTTCCTGCCTTGCTCTGATGTTGATTTTGTTTTCTTTTTCTGTTGTCGCTTCCGTGGGTGCGGCGCCTTCCGACAAGTCGGAGCGACGTCTCGACAGGGGCAGCGGCGGTCCCATGCAGAGTCTCATGTTTTATGAGGCTGCAGAAGAGGATGCCGAGGATATGATGGCCACGATTATCGTCGAAGACGAAGACGGCAAGGACAGAGCAATTCCCGGGCACGAGGAGAAGGGGGAGGAGAAGCCGGACGCTGCAGACTGATTTCTGTCGCTCCCGGGTGACTCTTCACCTGGCGCGTAACCCGACGCTATAATATATCTTGAACCTGTACGTGATCTCTTCGTTTTTTGCCGTACCGGTGGCAGAATGTCTCGTTCTCTTCCCGGCAAGGACACTGGTGCTGAAAATTACACAGGCCGGACAGGTGTCCGGCCTGTGTAATTCCTTTCTCTGGCAGTGTGGGCTGCTATTTCTTTTTTTTGTTCATTTTCTGCCAGGTGTCGCGCAGGGTAACAATGCGGTTGAAAACCAGGTTGTCTGGCCGGCTGTCCCTGCTGTCCAGGCAGAAGTAGCCTTGCCGTTCAAACTGGAAGCGGTCTTCCAGAGTGGCCCTGGCCAGTTCGGGTTCGACAATACAACCGGTCAGGATATCCAGGGAATGTGGGTTGAGAAATTCCTTGAAGTCCTTTTCCCTGTCCATGTCCGGATGCTCGACCGTGAAGAGGCGGTCGTAGAGCCGAATCTCGGCCGGTATGCCGTGCCTGGCCGACACCCAGTGGATGGTGCCCTTGACCTTGCGGCCATCCGGCGCTGATCCACCTCTGGTTTCCGGATCATAGGTGCAGCGCAGCTCGATCACGTTGCCCTTTTCGTCCTTGATGACCTCCTGACAGGTTATGAAATAGGCGTAGCGCAGCCGTACTTCCCGGCCCGGTCCGAGACGAAAGAACTTCCTCGGCGGATCTTCCATGAAATCCGTGGCTTCGATGTAGATCTCGCGGCAGAAGGGGAGAGGACGGGTGCCCATTTCCGGGTTCTTTGGGTGGTTCTGGGCATTGAAATACTCCACCTGCTCTTCCGGGTAGTTTGTGATGACCACCTTGAGGGGCCGCAGTACGCCCAGAACGCGGGGGGCATGGTCGTTGAGATCATCGCGGACCGCGTTTTCCAGCACTCCCATGTCCACCCAGGAGTTACGTTTGCCGATCCCTATGATATCGCAGAAGTTGCGGATCGATGCCGGTGTGTAACCGCGGCGCCGCAGCCCGGAGAGGGTCAGCATTCTGGGATCGTCCCAGCCGTTCACGTGGCCTTCGTCCACCAGTTGCAGGAGTTTACGTTTGCTCATCACCGTGTAGTTGATGTTGAGGCGGGCAAACTCGATCTGCCGGGGATGGCAGGGGGTCTTGAGGGTGTCCAGGAACCAGTCGTAAAGCGGCCGGTTGTTCTCGAATTCCAGGGTGCACAGGGAGTGGGTGATCTCTTCGAGCATGTCCGAGAGGCAGTGGGTGAAATCGTACATCGGATAAATACACCACTTATCCCCGGTCCGGTGGTGGGATGTCTTTAGGATCCGGTAGATGACTGGATCACGCATCAGGATGTTGGGCGAGGCCATGTCGATCCTGGCCCGCAGGACGCACTCACCCTCATCGAACTCTCCTGCCCGCATTCGTTCGAACAGGTCCAGGTTCTCCTCCACGCTTCGGTTACGATAAGGACTCTCCCTGCCGGGCTTGGTCAGGGTGCCCCGGTAGGCGCGGATCTCCTCACCGCTCAGGTGGCAGACATAGGCCTTGCCCATTTCGATGAGCTGGATGGCGTAGCGGTAGAGCCTGTCGAAGTAGTCCGAGGCATAATAGAGGTGCTCGCCCCAGTCGTAGCCCAGCCAGCGCACGTCCTCCTTGATGGCCTCCACGTATTCAGTGGATTCCTTGTCCGGATTGGTGTCGTCAAAGCGGAGATGACAAACCGAGTTGTACTCTTTTGCTATGCCGAAGTTGAGGCAGATAGATTTGGCGTGGCCAATGTGGAGAAAGCCATTGGGCTCGGGCGGAAACCGGGTGATCACCTGGGAGTGTTTGCCCGATTTCAGGTCTTCGGCAATGATCTGGCGGATGAAATCCTGCGGTTTGTCAGCCGTGTCGTATGGTGTCATGATGCATTATCTTCGTACAGGTGATCGATGTTTTGTAACCGTTGTACCACCCGGTCCTGTCCCAGGGCAACGAGAATGTCGAACATCCCGGGCCCGGCCAGCTGACCGGTGAGCACGGTCCGCATGCCGTTGATCAGGATACCCGGTTTGATGTCGAGTTCGCTGGCCAGCGCCCGGGTAACGCGTTCGGTCTCTTCCGTGGTCCATTCCGGGAGCTGCGCGAAGCGCTCGGCGAGCATGGGCAGCCATTTTTTCAGGTCAGGGTGCTTGAGAATGTTTTTCTTCAGCGGTTTGGCCTCGATTTCATAGTCGTCACCAAAATAGGCCCGACCCATGGTGCAGAAGTCTTTCAGGGTATGGAACCGGTCGCGGATCAGGTCCAGGGTTTCCAGGTACCACTGTTTTTTATCATTTTCATAGGCCTTGTCCCACAGGCCGGCCTCCTCCAACTCCTTCTTGACCATGGAGCCCAGCTCCTCGATATCCATGGTCCGCAGGTAGTGGGCGTTGATGGAGATGGCCTTGGGGTCAGTGAAAAATTTGGGATCGCCTTTGCGGTAGTTGAAAACCGAGTTGACCTTGCTTATTCGCTCCAGGGTGAAGGCTTTGATCAGTTCCTCGCGAGAGAAGATTTCCTGGTCCGTGCCCGGGTTCCAGCCCAGCAGCACCAGGAAGTTGCACAGCGCCCAGGGGATGAACCCCTTATCGCGGTAGAACTGTACAGCCACGATTTCACCATGACTGCGCTTGGAGATTTTTCGCTTTTGCAGATCCAGGGTCAGGGGCATGTGGGCAAAGACCGGCACAGGCGCGCCCAGGGCCTCGTAGAGCAGGATCTGGCGGGTGGTGTTGGTCATGTGGTCTTGACCGCGGATCACGTGGGTGATCCGATCCCGGATATCATCGACCACGTTGCACAGCAGGTAGAGTGGCCTGCCATTGGAGCGGACAATGACAAAATCCTCGATGTCGCTATACGCCCTTTCAATCCGGCCGAGCACCTTGTCCTCGTAAGCCACGGTACCTTCTCTCTGCGGGACCTTGAAGCGGACCACGTACGGGATACCGGCGGCATCTTTTTTTGCAACTTCCTCGGGACTTAAGTTGCGGCAGGTGCCATCGTAGCGCACATCTTTTTTGGCGGCCAGGGCAGCTTCCCGTTTGGCATCGAGCTCTTCCTTGGTGCAGAAGCACTTGTAGGCATGGCCGGTTTCCATCAGCCGGTTGGCGGCCGCCACATGTTCGTCGGCAAATTCGGTCTGAAAATAAGGTCCTTCGTCCCAATCAAGGCCCAGCCAGTTCAGGCCATCGATGATACCTTCAATGGATTCCCGGGTCGAACGTTCAGCATCGGTATCCTCGATACGCAGGATCAGCTTGCCGCCGGTTTTTCTGGCATACAGCCAGTTGAGCAGGGCGGTTCGGGCCCCGCCGATATGGAGATACCCTGTGGGACTGGGGGGGAAACGCACTCGAACTTCAGTCATGGAATAAATCTCCTTTGCCGGTCTGGCCGGAACAGTGAGAGGGAAAGCAGGTGATGCTTATGAAATACAAAAGAAATACAAAACCGCCCTATATATACTGCAGGCACGCTTTCTTCAACCTCAATTGAGCTGTTGCCTGGCAGATGACCACGAAAACTACCTGATTACCGCCGGTTTTGTCAAATTTGGGGTGGCCTGTGTCCCCTGGACAATCATACCCCTGGTTGCACCCTGGGGGCCAGGGAGGGAGTCCGGGCACTATCCAGGGAAGGACGGTGGCTGCCTTTTTCCGAGGTGCAGGCAAAATCGCCCTGGCCGGGACAGAGAAGGTCTGTTGGTTTTTCCTGTTGTAGAGAGATCTGTTTAGCGGTATAGTCCCTTTTTCCCGTTAAAAAAGCAATGTTTTTCCGTTGGGCTTTGCCTTGAGTCCAGAGGGCGTCTGTCTTTGTTTGAGTGGAAAAACACCATATTATAATGCAACTCAATTCTATAACATATCAGTTGTAAGGGGGGACAATGAAAGTACTTATCAGTGATAACCTGGCACCGGTCGGAGAAAAGATTCTGAGGGACGCCGGTCTGGATGTTGATGTCAAGACAGGGTTGCCGCCCGAGGAACTCAAGGCTATCATTCCCGACTATGACGGGCTGGTTATCCGCAGTGCCACCAAGGTGCGTGAAGATATCATCGAAGCAGCCACCAGGCTCAAGGTGGTCGGCCGGGCCGGTATCGGGCTGGACAACGTCGATATCCCGGCCGCGAGCCAGAAGGGCATCGTGGTCATGAACGCCCCGGACGGAAACGCTACCACGGCTGCTGAACATGCCATCGCCATGATGATGTCGCTTGCCCGCAATATTCCCCAGGCCACCGCTTCGATGAAGGCCGGAAAGTGGGAAAAAAAGAAGTTTATGGGGCGCGAGGTCACCGGCAAAACCCTTGGCATTGTCGGCATCGGTCGTATCGGTTCCATTGTGGCCAGCAGGGCGCAGGGACTCAGGATGAAGGTCATTGCCTATGATCCCTACATGCCGCCGGAACTGGTGGAGGAACTTGGCGTGGAACTGGTGGACCTGATGGAGCTGGCCAGGCGGGCCGACTTTGTCTCTGTTCACACACCGCTCACCAAGGACACCAAACACCTGCTCTCCACCGAGTTTTTCGCCAACATGAAGCCGGACGCCATGTTTATCGACTGTGCCCGTGGCGGCGTGCTCGATGAAGAAGCTCTCTACGAGGCCCTCAAGGAAGGTCGGATTGCCGGAGCGGCTCTGGATGTTTTCGAAAAAGAGCCTACGACCCTGGAAGACACCCCTTTGCTTGGCCTTGATAATTTTATCTGTACCCCGCATCTCGGTGCCTCCACCTCCGAGGCTCAGGAAAATGTCGCGGTGGCCATTGCCGAGCAGGTGGCCGATTATCTGCTCAAAGGTGTTGTCCGCAACGCGGTGAACGTTCCCTCGGTAAGTGACGATGTCCTGGCCAAAGTCGGGCCCTATATCGCCCTTGGCGAGATGCTCGGTTCGCTGCACATGCAGGTCGCCCGTGGCGGTGTGGAAGAGGTGGAGCTGGAATTTTCAGGCGACCTGGCCGAACAGGACACCGGCCCGGTGACCGTGGCCTTTCTCAAGGGACTGTTCACCCCGATCCTTCAGGATGCGGTTAACTATGTCAATGCGCCACTTATTGCCAGGGAACGCGGTATCCGGGTGGTGGAGTCCAAGACCCAGCACGCGGCGGATTTTACCAATCTGCTCCGGGTACGGGTCAAGACCAACGAGGGTGAAAATATGCTGGCCGGCACGGTGTTCGGCAAGAAAGAGCCCCGGCTGGTCCGCCTTAACTCTTTCCGGCTCGAAGCCCTGCCTGCCGGCCCCATGCTGCTGGTCTACAACAAAGATGTTCCCGGAGTGATCGGTGCCCTGGGCACAACCCTGGGCGAGGGTGGGATCAATATATCACGGATGACCGTGGGGCGCGAAGAGGAGAGTAACCAGAACGTGATTCTCCTCAATACCGACACCCGTATTTCCAGGGAGCTGCTTGCCAGGGTGCAGGAACTGCCCAATATTGACGATGCCATGGTCCTGGAGCTGCCTCCTTACGGGGGATAACAGGTTGTTGAAAAATATGACGATGAGATGGCATAAAATGAGGCGAAAAAGTGCAGTGTACATGGGGGTACGGTACACGGTAACTCATTACAGGGTTCGCACTTGTCTGAGCCGAATTTTGACGCCGTATCATCAAACGCAGTGGTTTTTCGACGGCCTGATACGGCCAGAGCCTTTGCGGGTGACCTAAGAGGAGGATAAACAGTATGGGGAATCAGGCGGAAAGCAACAGGCCATGTCCTGATGGTAAAGTGCGCGCGGCAGATGGAAGGTGCGTGATGCCAGAGGTGAGTTTCAGTACCTTTATCCTGTCGCTCAACACGTCGGCCCTGTTCCACATGGGCGAGCTGCCGCATCCTGAAACCGGTGAGAAGGCAGTGGATATGGAGCTTGCCCGCCATTCCATCGACACCCTGAGCATGCTGCAGGACAAAACGCGGGGTAACCTGCAAGAGGATGAGAAAGAACTGCTCAACAATATTCTCTATGAGCTCAAACTGCGGTATGTCAAAATCTCCGGAGGATGAATCCGTTGCCCGGGCCTGCCCAGACAATGGTTGACCCCACACCATCCGACGATAGCAGCGGGGCAGGGGAGCTTGTTCTCCCGGCTCCGGCCAAGATCAATCTCTGCCTCCGGATTGTCGGTCGCCGGAAAGATGGCTATCATCTGCTCTCGACTCTGATGCAGAAGATCGATCTGGTCGACGAGGTGAGGCTGCGGTACGGAGAAGGGATTGTGCTGCGCTGTCCCAACAGTGATCTGCCCGAAGATGAAACCAACCTTGCCTGGCGGGCGGCTGAATTGTTCCGGAAGACCATGGGGGAAAGACTTCCGATGACGTTTGGGGTGGAGATT
The DNA here is from genome assembly GCF_054025815.1 of Desulfolithobacter sp. NCBI lineage: Bacteria > Pseudomonadati > Thermodesulfobacteriota > Desulfobulbia > Desulfobulbales > Desulfobulbaceae > Desulfolithobacter > Desulfolithobacter sp. Next base: position 184,837 of record NZ_JBPMMS010000013.1, read on the forward strand.
ACCCTGCACAAAAGAATCCCGGTTGCGGCCGGACTGGGTGGTGGCTCCAGTGATGCCGCTGCAGTACTGTTGGGGCTGGACCAGTTGTTTGGCACCTTCTGTACAAGGGGGGAGCTCATTGGTATGGGGGTACAGCTCGGGGCCGATGTCCCGTTTTTCGTGGTTCCCGAGGAGGCCGCCTGGGCGAGTGGTATCGGCGAGATACTCGAACCGGCACCGGTTCTCGAAGAAACCCTGGTCTTGTTGGTCAATCCCGGATTTTCTGTCTCTACCAGATGGGCTTTCGAGACTTTTGCGTTGACAGTTTCGAAAAATATTTTTAACCTAAATGATTCGCAAAATAAGTCGCAACTGCAGCCAGAGCAGATTCCGGACCTTTCCGGGGAGCGGGAAGGAGATGTATGGGTCAACGATCTGGAGACAGTCACAGTGTCCAGGTATCCGGAAATACAAACGATAAAGGAGCGGCTTGTCGGTGGTGGAGCTGTCGCGGCCATGATGAGTGGCAGCGGCGCAACAGTGTTTGGATTATTTCCGTATGCATTGTATAAACAGGCCGAGGCCTGTTATGCAGCCCTGCGTCAGGACTATCCCCTGACCTACCTCGTGGATGCCCGGCAGCGGACAGAGCAGTAGCATTTCATCGGAGATTCCCGGGATGGGGCGTCGTCAAGCGGTAAGACACAGGACTTTGACTCCTGTATTCGCAGGTTCGAATCCTGCCGCCCCAGCCATTTTTCTTTTGAGGCTTGTACTATGCCAAATATAATGAAAATATTTACCGGCAATGCCAACCCTGTCATGGCACAGGCCATTTGCGAATATCTGGACCTGCCGTTATCGGCCGCTGAAGTCAAAAAATTCAGCGACGGAGAAATATCGGTCGAGATTGGCGAGAATGTCCGCGGTACCGACGTGTTTGTTGTTCAGCCCACCAGTCCGCCGGTCAACGATCATCTCATGGAGCTGATCATCATGGTGGACGCCCTGCGCCGAGCCTCGGCCCGGCGTATCACTGCGGTTATTCCCTATTACGGTTATGCCCGCCAGGATCGGAAAGTGCGCCCGCGGGTACCGATCACCGCGAAAGCAGTGGCGGAAATGCTGATGGCTGTCGGAACCAGGCGTGTTCTGTGCATGGATCTCCATGCCGGCCAGATTCAGGGATTTTTCAATATACCGGTGGATCATCTCTATGCTGCCCCCATTCTGCTCAAGTACATCCGGGAAACCTTTGACGATGTGGTCATGGTGTCGCCCGATGCCGGTGGTGTGGAGCGGACCCGGGCCTTTGCCAAACGACTCAATGCAGGCCTTGCGATCATAGATAAACGCCGCGAACGGGCCAATGAATGTGAGGCCATGCATGTCATTGGCGATGTAAAGGGTAAGACAGCCATTCTTCTCGACGACATGGTGGACACCGCCGGTACGCTGTGCGGGGCTGCCTCCAAGTTGACCGAGATGGGCGCGCGCGAGGTCCATGCCTGTTGTTCGCATGCCGTGCTTTCCGGACCTGCCATCGACAGGCTGGAAAAATCCTGCATCAAGTCCCTGGTGGTGACCGACTCTATTCCTCTGCGGGACAAGGCAAGGGATTGCAAAAAAATTACCGTATTGACCGTAGCCGAACTGCTGGGGGAGGCTATTCGTCGTATTCATAACGAAGATTCTGTCAGCTATCTCTTTGTCTGAGATTACTGATTCATTTTGCCTGGTCCGCTGCTTTTTCGGGCGGTGGCTTTAAAAGTCGAGAGAATTTCCGAGGAACTTTTCCTCTGAGAGAAAAGGAGGTTATCATGTTACAGGTTGATATGCCCGCTGCCGTTCGTTCTGTGTTTGGCAAGGGTGAAAATCGCCGGCTGCGCATGGCCGGGAAGACCCCGGCTGTCCTGTATGCCGGGGGTAAGGATGCACTGGCCCTGCAGTTCGATGCAACCATGCTGTACAAGACGCTCTTCTGGATTCATGGCCGCAACGCCGTAGTTACCCTGGAGATTGAGGGTGATGACAGGGACAAACGGCATGTCCTTGTCCAGGAGATCCAGAAAGATCCTGTCAGTGACCGGGTCGTACACGTGGATTTTCTCGAGATCGAGCTGGACAGACCCATTGCTTTCAAGGTGCCGTTGAATTATGTCGGTGTGGCCAAGGGTGTTGACCTGGGTGGCGATCTGCTGGTCTACAAGAATTCCGTCATGCTCAGGGGATGTCCGCTTGATATTCCGGATTCCATCGAGGTGGATGTCACGCCGCTGGAGCGTGGGGATACCGGTATCACCTGTGGCGACATCGAGATTCCCGAGAACGTTGAGATGCTTGACGACAAGGACAAGGTCTGCGCTACCGTTTCGTAGGTTGCCGCATTCGTTTTTACCTCCGGATCCGGTTCCAGCCGGAGCGTTTTATTGGTATAGTACAGAGCCGGGAATTTTGTTCTTCCCGGCTCTTTTGCGTTGTTCCCTTACCCGTTCCTGGCTGTCACCGCTGCAGAGTTCTTCTTCGTGCGGGTAACCGGATCAAACAGGTCCTTTGCGCCCGTCCGGGCGGAGGCCTGTTTTTCTGGAGATCCGGGACGTCGAACCTCTGTTCTCTTTTGCCGCTCTATCCATGTCTGAAACCGATTTTCTCATAGCCGGTCTTGGCAATCCCGGACAAAAATACGCCACTACCAGGCATAATGCCGGTTTCCTGGCCCTGGACCATTTTGCCGTCCAGCAGGGCTGGAGCATCACCAGTACCAGGTACCAGGGGCTGTACTGCCGGGAGAGGTTTGAGGGGTGCCAGGTGGTTCTGGTCAAGCCGCAGACCTTCATGAACAGGTCCGGCGAGTGCGTGGCCGGATTTACCCGGTTTTTCAAGATTCCACTGCACAACATCCTCGTGATCCATGATGATCTCGACCTGGCGCCGGGTCGGATCAAGATCGTTGCCAGGGGCGGGGCCGGCGGCCATAACGGGATCCGATCCATCATCTCCCATCTCGGCTCCAGTGAGTTCGCCAGGATCAAGATCGGCATCGGTCGGCCCGAAGTCAACGACAGGGGCCGTGGTATGCCGGTGGAACGGTATGTACTCGCCCCTTTCACCCCTGAGGAGCAACGCCTCCTTGAGGAGCGGCTGGACCTGATCTGTCAGGTCATTGAGACCTTTGTCAGCGAGGGGGTGCAGGTGTGTATGAACCGGTTTAACGGCCGCACCTGATTCCTTTCGTTTTTATCTTTCTCCATCTTCGCAGGAAGATCGAAATTACAGCCAATCGAAAGTTCGAAGTTTTCGTCTCGTTCCTCACTCTCCTTTGCTATTTCAGGAAAATATGCTATAGTAGTATCTTATACGAGTCTGTCGTATTCTTTCTTGCGTTCATGAAACAAGAAAAATCAGTGATTTGTTCCCGGGAGGAGCGAGTGTTTTCTGCAGGTGATATGGCTGTTTATCCGGCCCATGGTGTTGGTGTGATAAAGGCCATTGAGACACAGTCGATAGGCGGTGTTGATCAGTCCTTTTATGTGATGAAAATTCTGGATAATGACATGACTATCATGATCCCGACCGCAAACAGCGACAATGTCGGGTTAAGGGCTATCATTTCCACCGAGGAAGTCGAAAAAGTTATGGAAATCCTCCGGGAGCGTGATATCAAAATCAGTTCCCAGACATGGAATCGCCGCTACCGCGATTACATGGAAAAGATCAAGACCGGCTCTGTGTTCGAGGTGGCCGTTGTGCTGCGTGACCTGTATATCCTGAAAGACGACAAGGAACTTTCCTATGGTGAGCGCAAAATGATGGACACCGCCAGAAATCTCCTTGTTAAGGAGATTTCTCTTGCCAAAAATATGGACGAAGACAAAGTAGAGCAGCTGATTGAAAAGCTCTTTGCCTGATCCTGTTTTTCCGAATTGATGGGCATCGTAACGCGTAGTTCGGGTGCATCCTCTTCAGCGGCAGACAGCGCAGATCCATGTTCCAGACATTTTGTTCTGACGGTTCCGACAGGCAACGGGGGCCGGCGACTGGATCAGTTTCTGGTAGACCAGCTGGAAAAATATTCACGGGCCACCCTTTCCCGGCTGATCAGGGAAGGTCACGTACTGGTCGATAACAGGAAAGTCAAGCCAGGCCTACGTCTGGCACCAGGCCAGACCGTATCTGTCCACCTGCCTCCCGCACCTTCTTCCGAGCTGCAGGCCCAGCCGATTCCCTTTGATATTCTTTTCGAGGACCGTCATCTCCTGGTGCTGGTCAAGCCTCCTGGCCTGGTGGTGCATCCGGCTGCCGGCCATGACTCGGGAACACTGGTCAACGGCCTGCTGTACCACTGCCGAAACTTGCCAGCCCTGGAGCAAAGCAGGCCGGGTATTGTTCATCGGCTCGACAAGGACACGTCCGGGATTATGGTGGCGGCCAAGAGCGAAGAGGCCCTGGCCAGGCTTGCGGATGACTTCAAGCAGCGGCGGGTCGTCAAGAGCTACCATGCCATACTCCTGCGCTGTCCGGCCGAAGAAAGTGGCCGGCTGGTTGCCCCCATCGGCCGCCATCCGGTGCACCGCAAGAAAATGGCCATCCGGCCTGCCAGGGGTCGGTATGCGGTGACAAGCTGGGAGGTGGAGGAGGTTCTGGCGCGGGGGTTATGCCTGGTGCGTCTTTCTATCGAAACCGGGCGCACCCATCAGATCAGAGTTCACATGGCCTCCTTGGGCTGTCCCGTGGCCGGGGATTTTGTCTATGGAGGACGGGTAAGAGACAAATCTCTGCCTGCGGTGAAGCGTCAGCTTCTCCATGCATCGGAAATCCGGTTCTGCCATCCTGTCACCGGGCGCAACATGCGTTTTTCCACATCCCTGTGGCCGGATATGATCCAGTTCATGGAGCAGCTCGGTGGCGGAATACATTGAATGCCGGCCATGTGTCATCGGTATCACCGGAGGGATAGGCTCTGGCAAGAGTCGGGTCAGCCGCTGCTGGGCAAATAGATTCAATCTGCCGCTGATCGACCTGGACCAGATATGCCGCCAGTTGCTGGAGCCCGGCCAGTCGGGCTGGAAGTCGTTGCGGTCCCTGCTGGGCCCGAGTTTTTTTTCAGGCCAGATACTGGATCGCAAACGGCTGCGTCTGGCCCTGTTTGATGACCGTGATTTACGACGTCAGGTGGATGCGCTGCTTCATCCCCTTGCCAGGCGGGAGATGAACGAATGCTGCAGAGATCTCTTGCGGAACCACAGGATGGTCCTCGTCGAGGTCCCGCTCCTGTGCGAAGCCGGCTGGCAAGCGGATTTTGATCGTGTCGTGGTTGTTTGGGCCGGGCTGCAAACACGCTGTGCCAGGGTGATGCAGCGGGATTCGGTGGACAGTCGGGAAGCCCTGCAGGCCATTGAATCCCAGATGGATCTTTTTGAAAAAATACTTGTGGCCGATCATGCCATTGACAACACGGGGCCATGGGTATTAACGTATCTCCAGGTGATCCATTTGGGAAAACTTTTGTCTGCCAGGCAAAAAAACGGATTATGATGCGCGTTTTTTGAAAGAAAGTCCTTGACAGAAATACCGGAAACCAATAATTAGCTTTTTAAACGCATTTCCAACGTACAGTTCCCTCCCTGTTGGAATCACGTTCTGATTTTTCAAGCTCGATATATATGCAAAATACTCCCACCTCTGTTGAGAGACGGGAGTGTGATTGAATTTTTCAGTATAAATCATTTCAGGTATTGTTCCTGCCGCTTAATTTCATATTGCATCAATAATTCAATAACAGGACGTAAGCGTAACTGATATTGCGCTTTGCATCGAACGTATATATTCAGAAATATCCTGACAGTTGAATCCATGGGTATTGTTTTGCTTTAGAACCTGTCCCGGTATGGATAATTCTGAGTGTCGTTGTATGGCCTGTATTTTGTGAAAATGTATCTGAGTAAGGGTGCGTGACTTTTCATGACACCCCTGACTGTGAATAAACCTGTGCCCGGTCGTGGAGTCCGCTCCCTGACCGGGGGAAAAATGAAAGCCGAATCATGTGGGTACGCATGGGGTTTTCATGTAAATGTTCTATCCATGAGGAGGATGAACTGATCAATGAATCCGGCCGATCTGAAAAACAAAAAAATTAACGAACTCGTCTCCATGGCTGCCAAGCTCAATATCGAGGGCTATACCGGCATGCGCAAACAGGAACTCATCTTTGCCATTCTGAAGGCCCGGGCCGAGGGCGACGGCAAGCTGCGGGGCAGCGGTGTTCTCGAGGTACTGCAGGATGGATTTGGTTTCCTGCGAGCTCCGGATTACAACTACCTGCCAGGCCCGGATGATATCTATGTCTCACCTTCGCAGATCAGGCGGCTTAACCTGCGTACTGGTGACACCATTGAAGGAGAGGTTCGTGCGCCTAAGGATAATGAACGCTATTTTGCACTCCTCAAGGTTGATACCATCAATTACGAGTCGGCCGAAGCGTCCCGTAACAAGACCCTGTTTGTCAATCTCACCCCCATGTATCCCGAAGAGCGGATCAACCTGGAGTGGGAACCGGATAACTATTCCACCAGGGTGATGAATATCGTCGCTCCGCTGGGCAAGGGACAGCGCGGCCTGATCGTGGCGCCGCCTCGAACCGGAAAGACCATGCTCATGCAGAAGATTGCCAACGCCATCGTGCATAATCACAAGGAGATCACCCTCATAGTCCTGCTCATCGATGAGCGGCCAGAGGAGGTCACCGATATGAAGCGAAATGTGGATGCCGAGGTGGTCAGTTCCACTTTTGACGAGCCGCCCCAGCGGCATATCCAGGTAGCAGAAATGGTGATCGAAAAGGCCAAGCGGCTGGTGGAGCACAAGCGCGATGTTGTCATTCTGCTCGACTCGATCACCCGTCTGGCCCGTGCCTACAACACCGTGACCCCAGCCTCAGGCAAAATTCTCTCCGGTGGTGTGGAGGCCAACGCCCTGCACCGGCCCAAGAGGTTTTTCGGTGCGGCTCGAAACATCGAAGAGGGCGGCAGCCTGACCATTCTGGCCACTGCGCTGATCGAGACAGGCAGCCGCATGGACGATGTCATCTTCGAGGAGTTCAAGGGTACCGGTAATATGGAAATCGTCCTTGACCGCAAGATGGCTGACCGCAGAATCTATCCTGCCATCGATATCCAGAAGTCCGGGACCAGGAAGGAAGATCTGCTTCTGTCGGCCGATGAACTCAACAAGGTCTGGATTCTGCGCAAGATACTCTCGTCCATGAATCCAGCCGATGCCATGGAATTTCTCCTGGACAGGATGCGTCAGACAAAGACCAACGAGGAATTCTTTTCCTCCATGAACCGGTGAGTTCGTTTTTTTTGTTTAAAAAATGTTCCGAGCTGGTAATATTAGCAGTTTTCAAAACAATTATATTGTTGTCCATTCCAGACAACGTATTCTCTTTGGAGGCAAAGAACGATGAAACCTGATATCCATCCTGAATATCACAAAATAAAGGCCCAGTGCGCCTGTGGTAACGAAATTGAACTTGGCTCTGTCAATACGGAGATGAAAGTGGAAATTTGTTCCGCCTGCCATCCGTTTTTCACCGGCAAACAGAAGCTCGTTGACACCGCCGGACGAATCGAGAAGTTCAAGCGTAAGTACGCCAAGCATTTCGATAAGAAAGACAACAAGTAACCCGCAGTTTAAAGACCCGTATGATGCCTTCAGTGTATCATGCGGGTCTGGTTCTTTCGCCTGACAGATCTTCCCGGTACAGTTCCTTCGGAATCCGTCGATATCTGCTTGCGGATGCGGAAGTGCTGAAAAAAGGCGGCCTTGAGGACGGATGGCTGCCTCACATCCTGATCCTGTCCCCCCAGATTCCTGATACGCAATCCAGGCCATGTTTGAAAATCTTGCCGAGTTAGACGAAAAACTTGCTTCCCTTGAGCAGCAGCTTTCTGATCCTTCCCTGGTGAATGATCAGAAAAAATATCAGCAAGTGGTGCGTGAACACTCCCGGGTTTCCAGGCTGTTGGACCTCTACACCTCCTATCAGGCGGTTCAGGAGGACCTGGCCGAGAACAGGGAACTGCTCAAGGAAGATGAAGATCCGGAGCTGATGGAACTGGCCAGGGCCGAGGTAGAGGAACTGACCCGGGAAGCAGACCGTTTGGAAGAAGCCATCCGGGTCATGCTGCTTCCCAAGGACCCCAATGACGAGAAGAATATCTTTCTCGAGATCCGGGCTGGAACCGGCGGCGACGAGGCGGCCCTGTTTGTGGCCGATCTTTTCCGCATGTACAGCCGTTATGCCGAGGAACAGGGGTGGAAGGTGGAGATTATGAGCTCTAATCCTATCGGTATTGGCGGCTTCAAGGAAATCATCGCGCTGATCAGCGGCGATCAGGTTTATTCCCGGCTCAAGTATGAGTCCGGGGTCCACCGGGTCCAGCGGGTTCCCGACACCGAGACCCAGGGACGTATCCACACCTCGGCGGTCACCGTGGCCATCATACCCGAGGCCGACGAGGTGGAGCTGCAGATCGACCCCAATGAGCTCAAATTCGATGTCTATCGCTCATCCGGACCGGGCGGTCAGTCTGTCAACACCACTGATTCAGCTGTTCGCATCACACATCTGCCCACTGGGCTGGTTGTGACCTGCCAGGATGAGAAATCCCAGCACAAGAACAAGGCCAAGGCGCTTCAGGTCCTGCGGGCCCGGCTGCTCGACAAGCTCGAGCAGGAACAGCACGACAAGATTTCCGAAGAGCGCAAGAGCCAGGTCGGCTCCGGCGACCGGAGCGAAAGGATCCGCACCTACAACTTCCCCCAGGGACGGGTTACCGATCACCGGATCAACCTCACCCTCTACAAGCTTGAGCAGGTCATGGGGGGAGCGCTCGACGAGATTATCATGCCGCTTATCACCCATTACCAGGCCGAAGCATTGAAAACTCTGCAGTAGACTTGCGGAGCCGAGGCCGTCATGCGCCTGTCCACCCTGTACCAGGATGCCATCCGCGAGCTGCGGCAGGATCCGGATATCGAAAATCCTGAACTGGACGCCCGGCTTCTGGTGCAGCATGTCACCGGTCTTGGCCGGACCGAGCTATTCCTCCAGGGCGACCGACCCGTGAGCCGGGAGGAAAGCGACCGGCTCCAGCAACTCCTCCATCGGCGGCTGCGCCGCGAACCACTGCAGTATCTTCTTGGCTCCTGCGAGTTCTGGTCCCGGACCTTTCTGGTCTCCCCTGCGGTTCTCATCCCCCGTCCTGAAACAGAATTTCTTTTGGAGCACGCCCTGTCGACTCTGCGAAAGGCTCCGCTGGCCGGTCCTGTGGTCGATCTCTGTACCGGCAGCGGAGTGATTGCAGTCATTCTTGCTCTGGAGCTTGGCCTGCCGGTGATCGGGGTGGATATTTCTCTGGATGCTCTGGTAATGGCCCGCAAAAATGTCCTGCTTCACGATCTGAGTGATCGCATCAGTCTGGTTGGCGGCGATCTATTGTCCTGGTGCCGTCCCGGCACGGGGCTAGGTTGTATTGTCTCCAACCCACCCTATGTGAAGGACGATGACATCCCGACCCTTCAGCCGGAAGTGCGGGACTGGGAGCCTCTCCTTGCCCTTAGCGGGGGAGAGCGGGGGCTCGATATTATAGAACGGATTATTCTGGAAGGAGCTGATCGGCTTGCGCCAGACGGCTGGCTTTTCCTGGAGATTGGCGCTGATCAGGGAGGGTCAGTGCTGGATCTTTTGGATACCGCAGCACCAAACCGATTTGTCGAGGTCAGGGTTGTGAAAGACTGGGCTGATCGGCCACGTGTGCTGCAGGCCAGAAAAAAGTAGATTTTTCAACATCACGGGTGATGTTTTGATTGGTTCAACAATTAAATTACTCGACGGGGCGTATATCAATCATCTTCGTCATTCTCGTCGTGATCGTCTTTGTAGCCGTGGTTTTCAGATTGGTCAGGTTGATCTTCGTCCTCTATTTCGTCAACTCGTAGCTGGATGCCAGCAATCGGCAGACGTATAGAGTGCATTGATGGATCGTAGTTCGAATAAAGCCCCCAGGACCATACACCCGTAAGAACAAGAAAAATAAATCCAATGACCGAGTGAGATGAAGAGATGGCTTCATGAGCTTCTGCTTCTTTTTTGCCGTGAATCATAGCTGCAATAATGTTTTCCCTGTGGCGGATCATGTGAAACAGCACTCCCATGATATGTAATACAACAACCGAGATCATGGCATAAGCGAGGAGCTCATGTGTCTCCTCAACCCATTCGTTACCGGTTCCAAGCATGATACCTGTAATTGCAAGCCCAATCGTCATTATGAGCATGGAAAAAATTGCATACGCCGATCCCGGGTTGTGTCCAACATATTTTTTTCCACCACCACGAAGTGCTTCTTTTAAATAGTTCAACACGCTCGTGAAGCTAAAAGCGAACGAGTCAAAGCGAGCATAACTGGAACCTGCAAATCCCCAGAGCACCCGCAAAACAACCATTAGAAAAATAATCAGGCCAAAAATTGCGTGGTAAGGGAAGAGCGGGCTATGTTCGTCGAACGTTAGAGCGATCATAGCCGAGATTATAAATCCTCCGGCAAAAAACCAGTGGAATATTCGTGTTGGGCTATCCCATATCAATATCAGATTCTTTTTGTTCATCGTGTTTGTGTATGCCTGACATGGTCTCCCTGCACTGGTTCAACGTGAATTGGAATTTTCATCCATCATTCACACATGTCCGCGAACTCGTCAAGCTCGGGACGTGAGGTCGGTCGTCAATAGTGGACACCAATTTCCTGTACAAGCTGTTGTTTGTAGAACCTTTGCTCAAAGGCAGCAGGTGAAAGATAATCAAGTTTTTTCTGTCGCCTTTGTCGGTTCTAAAAGATCTCTATGTATTCGGTTATATCTCGTATAGCTTCCTGCCGGGTTGAGTACTGTCGATGAAATACGAGCTCTGTTTTCAAAGTGCCCCAGAAACTCTCCATGGGGGCGTTGTCGTAACAG